>JAKBXD010000135.1 GCA_021840785.1 Pseudomonadota bacterium | reverse complement strand
CTTGGGCTTTGAACGTCGCGGTATGATGTTTTTGCTTTGGCATGACGTGTCCAGTGTAACACTTGAGGCCCTCCAAACTTGTCTAGTTTTCGGGGACCACTATACAGTAGTCTCGACGCCTGGGGTATCCCCTACTTCTCACACTGTCGTGACTGCGGTGCCATCGCCTTCTGGTCCCGTGCACCCGACATTCTCCTCGGCAATGGTCCAGACGTGCATTCCCTCATCGGACCAGTATGTGACACTCACGGTCGCTACCCCCCATCCGACGCTCCAGATTCAAATTGGGCATATGCTGACCACTCAAGGCGCCGGGGTTCCCGAAACCACCGTGTCGTTTTCGGGGCAACCAGGCCAGGTATCGGTAACGGTCCCCACCGATGTGGTGTTCAGCCTCGGACCCACGGGCGCGTTGTTTGGGTCCGTGGTCGATACGCACGGGGCCTTGTGGCTCCTGTTTTACGTCGCAGGGCCTACCACCGTGCCTGTCCTCGAAGGCCCCTCGTTATCGTTGAATCAGTTGGCTACATGGCCTTTGACCGTGTACACCGTGCACGCGCCGACCATTCAGCGAGTCTTGGCCGCCGCGAAACACGCCGGATGGACGACGCTGACTGACGTGATCGCCCGTCGCCACTTGACCGGGATTGGGGTTGATGGATGGCTGCGCCTGCCGCTCCACAAGCCGCTCGATATTGTCAACCCGACCGCCGGGGCACCGTTGTCTTTGAGGTGTCAGCAGTGTCCGCGCAGACGCCCTCGGAGTACGCCACCATCACGCAAAATCGGTGTGCGACCTCCGCCAGCTAGGATTTATCTGCGTCACGGAATTCGTGTTGCAGCCCATTGTACTGGCTACCAAGGCCGGTCAAGGAATATCCCTCGAAGACAACGAGGCCGTGCTTTGTGGACAACCAGTTGTGGTCGTGGTAGATGTTCTTGTGTTCGGGGGCCGCATTAGTCAAAAGGGCTGGACGTCTAGCAGGATAACGACCTCGCTGATTCTTCTGTGGTATTGTGTCGGATATTCATTCCTCCGCCCTAGCCGTGACAACCGGGGGCGATCGTGACAGGATGGTTGGCAAATACTTCTACAAATGACAAAGGTGGTTGCCATGTCTGTAGACCGTCATCGTGCGCGTGATTTGGCATTGCCCCGATATCGGGAGGGGTTGCTGGCCGCCATTACTCGAGACGTGACCACCGACCCCCGGGTTCGTGCAGCGTTTGTGGGAGGCTCGTTGGGGGCCGGCGACGAGGATCTCTACTCCGACATTGACCTGCGCATTGTGGTCGATGCGCAGGATGTGGACGACTTTGTGGCGAACAAAACGGTGCGCCCTCAGCAGTGGGGTCCCGTCCTCTTCTACGAAGATTTGGGCCCGCGTGTCGCCCACACGGTGGCGCATTTTGAGGGCTTCATCAAGGTCGATTGCTTCTATTACCGCGTGGCCGATTTAGCGCCATCCCTCGCCTGGCAAAGTATCCGCATTCTCCACGATCCCGCAGGACTCATGGGCGACGTGCTCCGTCGGTCCCAGTCGCTCGTCTACCATCCATCGGCGGCCGAGGTGGAACGCTGGCGCTATAAAGTGCTGGCGTACGCTCATGAGGTCTACCGGCGGTGTCGGCGTGGCGAATTATCCTATGCGCGCAAGATGCTGATTGGGCTCGCCGGCTATGCGATGGCAGGGTGGCATATGGAAGCCGGGCGTTGGCCGGACCTGTGGGCCGATTGGGCGAAAGCTGAGGGGCCGCGATCGGTCTTGGCCGCGTCGCAACAAGACTTGCTCCGGGCGTGGCATCCGCCGTGGAGCGGGCCGGCCATGTTGGATCTGATAGCCACGATGGAACCGGAACTGGCCCGCCTGAACGATCAACTCAGCGAGTTGACCGGATGCGATCCGGACCACCGGGTGTGGCAGCAAGCGTGGGACATGGTGACGTAATGGACCGAGAACAGGCACGCCATGCTAATGCATCTTCGGGGGCGTATGCGCACCTGACCAAGGACAGCGGACATGGCGCCACGTGGGTTAGCGCAAGGCCAAGTATAGTCGGATTCCCAATACCACCAAAGCGGCGGTAATGGCGAGACCTCTAAGAATTCGCTTTCGTGGGGCCACTGCGCGAGGTTCGATGGGCCGGAGGTCTTTCGATAAAGCGATGTACCCCACGTGATGCCGTTGCAGCCTTCGAGCGTTTTCGGCCCACGCTAAAATGGTTATGAAGCTTCCGATCATGGCAAAGACTGTCATGCTAACAAACACAAACCAACTGCTGCCGGTCCAACCGACGATCCCGCCAAAAATGAGGGCCCAGACCAGATTGAGGATGATCGCTTCGCGAACATCCGGCGCGTCGGGTTCGGGCATATCAAATCATTGCGCCTTGGGTGGCAAACGCCCAGACGAGAGCACTCAACGCGCCGATGTCGGCTATACTCACACGGGTTCACCGTCTACGGGATAGGTTCGGGACAGAAACTGCCTTGACTATACGGCACAACCAGGCGCTCGTCGTTAGGAACCTGCAGGAAGGTGCGGTCCTTCGCTTCCGGCGTTATTGGGGGCATTTGTCCGGTGCCGTGTGTCCCTGGAACTGATTCTGGGACGGCATCGAGTACTAGGTTCCAGCCATTTCGGTCGTCATGGCCCACGCGGGCCGGAATCCGTGGGAGGCGACCAAGACGGCTGGGCGTGTCTTTAGGCAATTGGTGGTACAATTAATAGGAATGTATCACTCGGAGTGGAGGGATGGCGATGAGTCAGATAAGTATGGTGGCGCTGGCGGATCTTGATGACGCGGAGCGCATGAGCCAGATGCGGGCGATGTTTGAGCAGTTAGGGGGCCTGTCGGAGGCAGAACAGCTCCAAGCGTTACGGGGGATGATCTTGGAGATGGCCGAACAGGCCACGGACGCGCAATACTTGCGCCTCTGTGGAACCAACTTGACCCTGGCTGCGTCGATGCCGGACGAGCATCTGAAACCATTTTTAGCCGCACGCATGACGGCATCAGCGAGTTTACCGGCGCCGTATGCGGATCGCGACCGGCAACATATGGAAGAAGCCATCGGTCAGGCGGACCCGGATGTCCGGACGAAAATTACGCGGAACCTGTAAGACAGCGTGAAAGCCCCCAAGGCCCATGGCTGATGGATGCCGAGGGCTTAACCGTGTGGTATCGGCGTACCCGCACGTGCTTCCCAGCGCCCTTGTTACGGCGTCTAGCGAATTATCGGCATACGGGGGCGAGAGTGTCTTAAGCCCCGCTTTGTTCCTTGCAGGCGTGTAGCCCCCGAGATGCGCGCCGGGATTGCGCTTTCGGGGGAAGCGTCGTAGGACGTTAAATCCTACGGTATAATGTAGAAGTTGGTAGCTGCGGACGGTGTGTACTAAGAAAGGTAGTAGACTATGATGGGTTTTCGGTCATGGAAGCAGTTGCAGCATGTGCGCTGGCGTCAGCTGTCCTTGCGACAGCAATCTGGGTGGTTGACAGGGCTCATTGCCCTGGGTGCTACGATGGCTGCGGTATCTGCCACTCAACTGGAGCCAGCCTTCTGGCAGGGATTCATGACGGGGGTCTGGGGTGCAGGAACTGCGGTGCTGATTGGATTACTGGTTGCCATTCAGGTCTCAGCTCGGAACCGCTGACTCCTCTGCATCCGGTTCGCGCTTCATATCCGTTGATTCTGCGGGCTGCTCAGCTTAGATTTCACCGTAGCCTCCTGGATGAGTTTAGGGCCTAGACCCTGCACACACTCATCGTGCAGGAGGCGTTTTTTTGAAGAATTCACCGCCTAAGAACTGATGGACTCCGTCCGTTACGATTATACGACCGGCCATGAATAAATGACGGCCTCGTCCATGGGTTGAATGACCGCGTCGGGAATCCATCGTTTAGTCACGGTGCGGGCCCGTTGGACAATCTCGTTCGGTTCGTGGGCGACGAGCAATCCCTCTAAGTCGGCGACGATGCCCGGATACCAGGTCTCCAGACGGGTTAGTTGCCGCCGGCGTGCCGGCGGCCAGTCGCCCGTCAAATCAAACAGGTATCCGACGACTTCTGATACCCAATCGTTGCGGACATAGAGGAGGGCGGTGCGCGAATCGCTACCGGCTATGTGCTCCATCACCGTTAAGGCATGGGCAATTTCCCAGCGTCTGTATTCCCGTTCTGCCGAGGGTGTTTGGCGTGGCTCGGCAAATTGTGCCTCCCACTGGCGAGCCAGCGGGGCCAAGCGGCCTTGGGGATCGAAGAGCACCTGGGCTCCGTGGAGCGTACCGCGCGTGGGACGATGTGCGGCGAGCGATTCCAGGGACATATACAGAATTTCGACGTCCCGACCCATCCAGCTGCCGACCTGGATAGCGCGGGTCTTGGCTTCCACCGCTACGATCAGGTCGATATCGCTAGCCGCGTCCACCGCGCTCCGGGCGAAGGATCCACAGAGGAGAATGCCGGCGACCCCCCAATCTCCCGCACGGGTGCGAATCAGGTCAACCAACGATGTAAAATCCACGCCGAGCGCGTCAACATCCACACTCCTCACTCCTTCCGGCACTAACTGTGGCGATACCAAGCGTTGTTTGTCTCTGAGTGTACCGGACCGTCATCTGGGGTGCCACCAAATTAGGAAGTGGTGTCCTTCATGCCCCGCAGTAGACAGGGACGTGTGTTGTTCGACAGGTGAAATACTTGACCCAGCGAATGGCCGACATTTGGGGGGGAGTGTCCCGCAAGGGTTTGGCCCAATTATGGCTATTGCGGCTCGCGAACAAAGCTCTGCCAATGCGCACCATTTCGCGTAAGATATTATAAGAGCCCGTTGGAAGTCTCCAGAGGAGGTCGCGATTCCCTTCCTGCCACCGTTGTCAAGACGCCTTAGCGGAAGAAACGGGGACCAGAGCGGCCGTCAGGTTTCGGCCCCGTGTGCCGTTTGCCGAAGTTCATTGCGTGATAACCTCGGAAGTCGGAACACGACACCCCTATAATGGTCACTCAACTGGAATATTTGTGTGATGATAACAACGTGCCAACATGAAATCGGGGGGTATAGATAATGAAAATTGGGCTATTTGCAATCTAAGGTTGGATGGGCTTCTGCTTCATCTCGACGGAGTTGGCCTGTTTTGTGCAATACGTGGTGGATTGGGCCGTCGGAATCATCCGCTGTATTGTGCAAAATACGGTTGAACTACTGCCCGGGGTTTGAGGGTCCTTAATGCAGATACGGGCCGGATAGTGCATTATTCGGTAAGCGTCAAATAAACCCCACCTTTCGGTGGGGCGTCTCGGGCGGTCTTAGTTGGCGACGTTCG
>JAKBXD010000006.1 GCA_021840785.1 Pseudomonadota bacterium | reverse complement strand
GTATGAAAAAAATAGCCATCTTCGCCGGTGACGGCATCGGTCCGGAAATCGTGGCAGCCGCCCGGCAAGTGCTGGATGCAGTGGATCAGGCCGCCCACCTTGGCCTGCGTTGTACCGAAGGCCTGGTGGGCGGGGCCGCGCTGGATGCCAGCGATGATCCCTTGCCGGCGGCTTCTTTGCAGTTGGCCATGGCGGCGGATGCAGTCATTTTGGGTGCGGTGGGCGGCCCCCGCTGGGACGCGTATCCACCCGCCAAGCGCCCGGAACAGGGACTGCTGCGTCTGCGCAAAGGCCTGGACCTTTATGCGAACCTGCGTCCCGCACAGATTTTTCCGCAGTTGCTGGATGCCTCGCCCCTACGCCCGGAGCTGGTGCGCGACGTCGATATCCTGGTGGTGCGCGAGCTGACCGGGGATATCTACTTCGGCCAGCCACGCGGTCTGGAGGTCATCGACGGCAAGCGCCGCGGCTTTAACACCATGGTCTATGACGAGGATGAAATTCGCCGTATCGCTCATGTGGCCTTCCGCGCTGCCCAGGGGCGTCGCAAGCAGTTGTGCTCGGTGGACAAGGCCAATGTCCTGGAGACCACGCGTCTGTGGCGCGAGGTGGTCACCGAGGTGGCGCGGGACTATCCCGATGTGCGGCTCAGCCACATGTATGTGGATAATGCCGCCATGCAACTGATCCGCGCCCCGGCACAGTTCGACGTGCTGTTGACCGGCAATATGTTCGGCGACATTCTTTCCGACGAGGCCAGTCAATTGACCGGTTCCATCGGTATGCTGCCCTCGGCCTCGCTGGGCGAGGGACGGGCGATGTATGAACCCATCCATGGCTCGGCGCCGGACATCGCCGGGCAGGACAAGGCGAATCCCCTGGCCACGATTCTATCCGTGGCGATGATGCTGCGGCATTCCCTCAACGCCGAACCCTGGGCGCAACGGGTGGAGGCGGCAGTGCAGCGAGTGCTGGATCAGGGCCTGCGCACTGCGGATATTGCAGCGCCGGGAACGCCGATAATCGGCACCAAAGCCATGGGTGCCGCGGTGGTCAACGCCCTGAACCTGAAGGATTGATACGCAGATGCAAAAATCACGATACAACGTGGCTATTCTGGGAGCTACCGGAGCTGTTGGTGAGGTCATGCTACAAATTCTCGAGCAGCGGAAGTTTCCGGTGGATAAACTCTATCTGCTGGCCAGCAGCCATTCGGCGGGGGGGCGCCTGTCCTTCATGGGTAAGCAGGTTCTGGTGTGCGATGCGGCGACTTTTGACTGGTCGCAGGCCGATATAGGGCTGTTTTCTGCCGGTGCCAAGGTCAGCGCGGAGTATGCCCCAAAGGCGGTGGCCGCCGGGTGTGTGGTCATCGACAACACCTCTCAGTTCCGCTATGACGACGAAATTCCGTTGGTGGTGCCCGAAGTGAACCCGCAGCGGATTGCCGATTACCGGCGTCACGGTATCATCGCCAACCCCAATTGCTCGACTATCCAGATGCTACTGGCGCTAAAACCCATCGCCGACGTGGCGGGCATCGAGCGCGTGGTGGTCGCGACTTATCAGGCGGTCAGCGGTGCGGGCCGGCGGGCCATTGAAGAACTGGGGCAGCAAACCCTGGCGATTTTTCGTCATGAAGAGGGTGTTGCCGAGATCTTCCCCAAGCGGATTGCCTTCAACTGTCTGCCGCAAATAGATGTTTTTCAGGAAAACGGCTACACCAAGGAAGAGATGAAAATGCTTTGGGAGAGTCGTAAGATCCTGGAGATTCCAGATATCGCGCTGACCGCCACCTGTGTGCGAGTGCCCGTGTTTTACGGCCATTCCGAAGCAGTCAATGTGGTAACCCGTGAACTGATTACGCCAGAGGCCGTCCGCACGTTGTTGGAAAAGGCGCCGGGTGTCGTTGTCGTCGATGATCGCAGCAACGCTACCTGGCCCTCAGCGCTGGATGCGGCGGGGCAGGATGCCACCTATGTAGGTCGCATTCGCGGCGATTGCTCCCATGAACGTGGAATCAATTTCTGGGTAGTGGCTGACAATATTCGCAAAGGGGCGGCGCTGAACAGTGTACAGATTGCAGAGTTGCTGGTTCGCGACTATTTATAGGAATGTTATGGGCAATCCCATTGTTTGCCGAACTGCGCGTCTGTTACCAAAACGAGGAAGATAATGATGGATAGGAAGAACTGGTTGTGGGTCATGGCTGGCATGGGTCTCCTCTTGCCGGGCATGGCGCAGGCGCTGGGGCTTGGCGGGCTGCATGTGCTTTCGGCGCCGGGAGAACCCTTTCGTGCAGAGATTTCCATACAGTCGTTGAATCCGCAAAGTGAAGCGAGTCTCAGTGCCGGTCTGGCACCTGCCAGCGCCTTCGCAATGATCAATCTTCCCAAGGCGAGCGTGCTGGATCACTGGCATTTTACGGTGCGAAGTGGCGATAGACCGGCCATATTGATCAGTAGTCCACTGCCACTGACCCAACCAGCGCTGCATTTTCTGGTGCAGATGGATTGGTCGGGAGGGCAGATGGTGCGTGAATACGCCGCATACAACGCTGGAGCCAACGTTGTTTCCGCACCCCGAACCATGATGATGTCTGCTCCGCAGCACAGCACCTCGCCGACAATGCCGCAGCCCGACCGCCGCGCAGTACCTGCCCGCATCTATCATGGTTGGTCCAGGGTGAACCGTTATGGTCCGGTGCCGGTCAATGGATCTCTGTTCCAGGCGGCTCAAGATATCACACGCAGTAGCGCGGTCACCCTCGACCAGGTCATGGCCGCTCTGGTGAAGGCCAACCCGCGGGCCTTTAAGGGCGGCAATCCTGCCTATCTTTATGCCGGAAGCATGCTGATGGTGCCCAGTCTGGCCCAGGTGCAGTCCGTTTCGCCCGCGCAGGCCAGCGCTTGGTTGTCTGCTCAGCGCGCAGGAAACAGTGCGTCTGTTGCTGCTGCGCCTGCTGCAATGCCCCCTGCTTCTGTACCGGTCGCTGCTGTGCCAGCAGCGGTGAAAACCGCCGGCAACTCGACGCATCTGGTACTTTCCAGTGCGCCTGCGGCTAGCGCTGCTGTAGCCAGCGCCACATCCGTTGCCACAACAGGTCAGTTGCCGATGGCGGATACGGTACTTCGTGATGACAAGCAAAAATTGATGGCCGAAGTGGCCAGCCTGGGGCAGCGCCTGAACGCAGAGACGCGGCTGCTGGCCAGTCAGGAAGTGCAACTCGCGACCCTTTCCCGGACGACGGATAACAGCGGATTTTTTAATGACTTTCCGCTGCTCGTATCGGTGGGCGGCAATATTCTGCTGCTGCTTTTGTTTCTCTGGATGCTGCGTCGTCAAAAAGAGGCGGAACGGCGCCAGCGCGAGATTGCGCAGCGAATTTCTACTTTGAGCGCAGCACCGAAAGGGGCGAGTCCGCAACCCCAGTCTCCCACGCCGGTGCCTAGTGCGGCGCCTGCGCCTACCCCCGTTGTATCGTCTCCGTCGAGTATCCAGCCTGCCGCGGTCGGCACACCCGTACACGATGCCCTGCCAAGTCGTGCCGTATCTGCAAATCATCCGGAGGAAAGCGCCAAGGATGCATACGTCGGCGCGGAAGTCGATCCGCTTGAACAGGTCGATCTCTACCTGACCTACGGTAAAGCGGAACAGGCAGTTTCCGTGCTCAACGAATCTCTCGAAGCGAACCCACGGCGTAAGGAGTTGTACGTCAAACTGCTCGATATTTATGCCAATCTGGATCGCCATGAGGCGTATCTGGATCTCGCTGAACGCATGCGTGGGCGTTTCGGACCGCATAATGCTGCGTGGCAGGAAGTGGCCTTGCAAGGGGCACGGCTTTTCCCCGGCAATGCGCTCTTTGCCAGCTCCGCGGAGGAGGCGACGGCGATAGTTTCCGAACCTGTTAATGAGACATTGTCGCCTGCTGAGCCTGTGGAAGAGTCCGCGGCACATGCTCCCTTGGATGTGCTGGATTTCCACTTTGACGATGCTCCGGTGGAGCCGACCGCAGCGGCAGAAGAAGCATTCCCGCCGGAGGAGAAAGCCCGGCTTCTGCAAGACATTGACGAGCAGTTCCGGTTGATGGATGAGACACGCGAGACCAATGAGACGCTGGATATCGATTCAAATTCAGAAGAATCGCTCGCCGCGTGGGAAACCCCAGCCGCCGGGGAAGCATATGCTGCCAAGGATGTTGCGGATTGGGATGCGGTCGGCACCAAGCTCGATCTGGCCAAGGCCTATATGGAAATGGGAGAGGGCGAATCGGCGCGCGATTTGCTCATGGAAGTGACGCGGGAAGGCAGCAGCGCTCAGCAGGAAGAAGCCAGGCAGTTGCTGAAAACGCTTTAAGCCGCGCTTGGTGATGGAATCCGTTATGCCAATGTCTGGCACCCGCTGGGCCTTGGGGCTTGAATACGATGGCCATGGATTCTGTGGCTGGCAACGCCAGTCGGATCAGGAAAGCGTGCAAGGTGTTCTGGAAACAGCGCTGAGTCATGTGGCCCAGTGTCCGATCACCGTCATCGTCGCCGGGCGTACCGATACGGGGGTGCATGCCCTGTGTCAGGTGGTGCATTTTGACAGCCCGGTCGTGCGTCCCCCCGAGGCCTGGGTACGTGGTGCCAACACCTGCTTACCCAAAGGCGTGGCACTGCGTTGGGCCCAGGCTGTCCCGGATCATTTTCACGCCCGTTTTTCCGCCATGGCGCGGCGTTATCGTTATATGATTCTCAATCAGCGTGAAAAACCAGCACTATGGCGGAACCACACGGCTTGGATATATCGCCCTTTGGATGTGCAAACCATGCAGGTGGCAGCGCAAACCCTACTGGGTACCCATGATTTTTCCGCCTTTCGCGCCTCTGCCTGTCAGGCCAAAAGCCCCATACGGAATTTGTGCCGACTGCAAGTCACGCGTCGGGGCGATCTGATCGCCATTGATGCCGAGGCTAATGGTTTCTTGCATCACATGGTGCGTAATCTTGCGGGTGTGCTGATTGCCGTAGGCAAAGGTGACCGACCCGTGGGTTGGGCAGCAGAGGTGTTGGCCAGTTGCGATCGCTGTCAGGCCGGCGTTACGGCCCCACCGAGCGGCCTCTATTTTGTGGCGCCGCGTTACCCTGCGGAGTTCGGGCTGCCGGTGGATGCGGTGGACGCCGGTTTTTTGATGGGGCATTAACGGGAGCGACCGGATAACCGCACTCATGCTTTCTGCATGCCGCGGTGTTAGAATGCGCTGATGGTACGTATCAAGATATGCGGTATCACGAATGCAGCGGACGCGCGCGCGGCGGCGGTCGTCGGTGCGGATGCCATCGGACTGGTATTCTATCGTAAAAGCCCGCGGGCTTTGGATGCTGCGCGGACCCAGGAAGTTCTCACGGCCTTGCCGCCCTTCATCACCCGTGTTGGCCTTTTTGTCAACGCGGATGCTACCGAAGTGGCCGCAACTCTGCAGCAATACCCTTTGGATGTCCTGCAATTTCATGGCGATGAATCACCATCCTTCTGTCGCAGTTTTGACCGGCCTTATATCAAGGTAGTGCGGGTGACGGCGGCGCAAGATCTGCGACCCGCTGTGGATGCTTATCATGACGCGCAAGGACTATTGCTGGACTGCGCAGTGCCGGGAGTCTGGGGGGGGTCGGGCCAGAGCTTCGACTGGTGGCGGTTATCGGATCTGGGTAAGCCCTGGATTTTGGCTGGCGGGCTGAATGCCGGAAATGTTGCCGAAGCTATCGCCATCGCCCGGCCTTATGCGGTAGACGTGAGCAGCGGGGTGGAGATGTCGCCCGGACGCAAAGATCATGACAAAATGGCGCAATTTGTTGCGCGGGTGCGCGGTGCCTGAGGGAGAGAAAATGGAAACCTATGCTTTGCCGGACGCATTCGGGCACTATGGGCCTTACGGCGGGCGTTTTGTTGCAGAAACGCTGATTCCGGCGTTGGCGGAACTGGAGCATGCGTACCAGGAGGCGCAACGGGATCCGGAGTTTCGTGCCGAGTTGCACAATGAGTTGCGTCAATTTGTCGGTCGTCCCAATCCGCTCTGTCATGCGGCGCGTGTCTCCAGGGAACTGGGGGGGGCGCAGATTTACCTCAAGCGGGAAGACCTTAACCACACCGGTGCACACAAAATCAATAATGCCGTCGGTCAGGCTCTGCTCGCCCGGCGTATGGGCAAAAAACGGGTAATTGCCGAGACGGGCGCAGGGCAGCATGGCGTAGCCACAGCGACGGTAGCGACCCGCTATGGTATGGAATGCTTGGTGTATATGGGCGAAGAGGATATCCAGCGCCAGTCCAGCAATGTGTTTCGCATGCGTTTGCTGGGCGCGCAGGTGGCGGCGGTAAGCAGTGGTACGCGTACCCTGAAAGATGCGCTCAACGAAGCCTTGCGTGACTGGGTAACCAATGTCGAAAGCACTTTTTACGTAATTGGGACGGCTGCGGGACCGCATCCTTATCCGGTCATGGTGCGGGAATTTCACCGGGTGATCGGTGACGAGGCTCGGGCCCAGTGCCTCGAACTGACAGGACGGCTCCCTGATTGCCTGATCGCCTGTGTGGGTGGGGGCAGCAATGCTATTGGTCTGTTTTATCCCTTTATCGAAGACAAGGCGGTGCGGATGATCGGTGTCGAAGCGGGCGGGCTGGGACTCGGCACCGGACAACACGCCGCTCCGCTGACCACCGGACGTCCAGGGGTGCTGCACGGTAACCGGACCTACCTGATGGAGGATGAGGACGGCCAGATTCTGCCGACGCACTCCATCTCGGCGGGGCTGGATTATCCGGGGGTGGGGCCTGAGCATGCCTATCTGAAGGATATCGGGCGGGCAGAGTATGTGGCCGCTACCGATGCAGAAGCGCTGGCCGCCTTCCATCGGCTGTGCCGCACCGAGGGCATTATCCCGGCACTGGAAAGCGCTCATGCGCTGGCCCATGCCTTCCATCTGGCGCCGACCATGCGCCCTGATCAGACCATCATTGTTAACCTGTCCGGGCGAGGCGATAAGGATATTCATACCGTCGCCGCTCTCGAGGGGATTCATTTATGAGTCGTCTGGCCGGGTTGTTTGTCCAACTCCAGGATGCGGGTCGTGCCGCTCTCATTCCTTTTATGACGGCGGGTGACCCCTCGCTGACCGCGACCGTGCCCCTGATGCACGCGCTGGTCGCTGTCGGAGCCGATGCCATCGAACTGGGGATGCCCTTTTCCGACCCCATGGCCGATGGTCCCAGCATCCAGCGCGCCAGTGAGCGGGCGCTGGCGCGGGGGGTGAAACTGCGCATGGTCCTGGAGTGGGTGCGCGAGTTTCGCATGACCAACAGCCACACGCCCATCATCCTTATGGGGTATTTGAATCCGGTGGAAGCCATGGGTGTAACCCTGTTCGCCGAGGCCGCCGCGACGGCGGGGGTGGATGGGGTCATCCTGGTCGATCTGACCCCGGAAGAGGGACGCGGCGAAGCCGCCGTCCTCCGGCAGCAGGGTGTTGATCCCATTTTCCTGCTGGCGCCGACCAGTGGCCCGGAACGCGTGGCGACCGTCCGCAGTATGGGCAGCGGTTTTGTGTATTATGTCTCCCTGCGTGGCATTACCGGCGCGGCCCAGGCGGACTGGACGGAAGTCTTGCAACGGGTACAGGATCTGCGCCGACAACTGGGTCTGCCCGTCGCCATCGGTTTTGGCATTCGCGATGCGGCGACGGTGGCGCGGGTGGCGGTCGGCGCTGACGCGGTGGTTGTCGGCAGTGCGCTGGTTGACCAACTGGCGGAGTGCATGACGGATCAGGAAGCCATTGCGGCGGCCACCCGCTTTATCGAGCCGCTGGCCCAGGCCGTGCGAACAACGGAAAGGAGAGGTGTATGAGTTGGTTCGATCGGGTGCTGCCGCCCAAAATAAAAAAGGCGCCCATAGCGACCCCCAGCGCAACCGAAAATAAGCGTACCGTACCCGAGGGCTTGTGGTCCAAGTGCCCCACCTGTCAGGTGGTGCTCTACCGCACGGAGTTGGAGGAGAACCTTTTCGTCTGCCCCCACTGCGGACACCATCAGCGGATCAGTGCCCGGCAGCGTCTGGATTTTTTCCTCGATGCGGAGCCCCGCCTGGAGATCGCGAAGGAATACATCCCGGTGGACCCCCTGCGCTTCAAGGACCAGAAGCGCTATAAGGATCGACTGCAGGAAGCCCAAGCCAAGTCCGGAGAGAAAGATGCCCTGGTGGTGATGCGCGGCCTCCTCAATGGGCGCCCGGTGGTGGTCGCCGCCTTTGCCTTTGAGTTTATGGGCGGGAGTATGGGCTCGGTGGTGGGCGCCCGCTTTGCCAAGGCGGCGGAGACGGCGCTGACGGAACGTTGTCCACTGGTCTGCTTCAGTGCCAGCGGTGGGGCACGGATGCAGGAAGGACTTTTTTCCCTGATGCAGATGGCCAAGACTTCAGCCGCCGTGGAGCGACTGGCCAAGGCGGGGATTCCTTTCATCTCGGTGCTCACCGACCCGACTATGGGCGGTGTTTCTGCCAGTCTGGCCACTTTGGGGGATATCCTGATTGCGGAACCCAAGGCCCTGATCGGCTTCGCCGGACCGCGGGTGATCGAGCAGACCATCCGTGAAAAACTGCCGGAGGGTTTTCAGCGCTCGGAGTATTTGCTCGAGCACGGCGCCATTGACCAGATTGTCGATCGTCGCCAGATGCGCACGGTGGTGAGCGAGATGCTGAGGATGCTGACTCATGCCGAGAGCGCGTATTAAGCGCCGGATACGGGGGCGGATGTAGCCGGTGGTGTCTTTGCCAGATACCCTCAGTGATCGGGTCGCTGAGCTCGCCGGGCCACCCGAGCAAATTGTCATGGGTCTGGAGCGGATGCTGGCCGCTTTAGCGGCGCTGAATATTCCCGTGCGTTTGCCCATGCCGGTGATTTTGGTGGGGGGCACCAATGGCAAGGGCTCCACGGTAGCTTATCTGGAGGTCTTCTATCGTCAGGCGGGCTATCGCGTTGGTGCTTATACCAGCCCGCACCTTTGGCAATTTACTGAACGTTTGCGGCTGGATGGCCGGCCTGCATCTGAGTCCCTCTGGCACCGACTACTTGCAGAAATAGCCGACACAGCACGCCAGATTCCGCTCACCTATTTTGAGATTGCGACCCTCGCCGCGGTGCGGATGATGTTGGCCACCGGGGTCGATGTGGCAATTCTGGAGGTCGGTTTGGGGGGGCGTCTGGATGCGGTCAATGCCTTTACCCCTGATTGTAGTATCGTAACCACCGTGGACCTGGATCATCAGGACTGGCTGGGGCCCGATCGCGCATCCATCGGTCGGGAAAAGGCCGGTATCTTCCGTCGTAAGGTGCCGGCCCTCTATGGGGATGCGGAAGACCCCTGCGTTTCGGTATTGGCAGCGGCGGTACGCGCTGACGTGCCCCTGCAGCAGTTGGGGCGGGATTTCCATATTGATCCTCTGCGCGGGAAATGGTCGGGATTCGGGCAAGAAAAACAGGTGCCCGCACCCTTGTGGGCGGCACCGTCACAATGGGCCAATCTGGCATTGGCGGTAGCGGCACTGTCTTTGTTGGAGGCAAAGCTGCCGGTGCCCGCTTCGGCCATCTCCGCATGGACGCGGGCGCCGGAGTTGCCGGGACGCTGCCAATGGCGTCGTCCCTGGGGGAAGGACGGTCCTGATTTGCTGGTGGATGTCGCCCATAACCCCCAGGCGGGGCGGCAGCTAGCGGCATTGCTGGCAGCGCGAAAGGGTGCCGCGCGTTGTCACGCCATTGTCGGCATGCTTGCTGACAAAGATATGGCTGGGACGCTTGCGCCCCTGCTGCACTGGGTGGATGCTTGGTATGTGCTGGAGATTACCGGTACCCCGCGGGCGGCTGCGGCGACGCAACTCGGCGCTGTGCTTGAGGGGATGAATGCGACAACAGTATTATCCGCAGGTGCGGGCATGGAACAGGCATTGGTGGCGGCAAGAACGACTCTGGCGGGCGGCGATATTCTGCTCTGCTTTGGTTCTTTTCACCTCGTCAAGCAGTTGCCTATGGCGTGGCTGCAGAGTGACCCGGCATGATGTTCTGGGTAGATGCCGCTACCGTAGGCCTGGTGGTGCTTTCCGCCATCTGGGGGCTTTTTCGCGGAATGGTGCGCGAGTTTTTTTCACTGGTAGCATGGGTTGGCGGATTTTATGTGGCGTGGAATTGGGGCGGAAGTTGGCTGGCGCCCAGGTTGTCGTCGCAGATCCCCGCAGGCTGGAGGGTGCCGCTAGCTTCTTTTATCCTCTTTTTTGCGTGCCTGATCATTGGTACTCTGTGCGCTTTCTTGGTCCGTAAGCTATTATATGGCATTGGTTTCGGGGCGACGGACCGCTTTTTGGGGACTTTCTTCGGTTTCTTGCGGGGGCTGGTGTTGATTGCCATTGTGGTCACCTTGGTGCAATCCTCGGCCTTGTCCCAGTCTCCTTGGTGGGAGAGTTCCTGGTTGGCACAGGAGCCGGTGAAACACTGGTCGCAATCGTTGACGGCACCTGCCGTGTCTTATCTGGAGTCGCAAAAAATTGCAAAATGACAATGTGGTGCAGCATGCCGTAGATGATGACCATTTTCATGATGAATGCGGGGTCATTGGCGTATTCGGTCATCCGGAAGCTGCCAATCTGACTTATCTCGGCCTCTATGCTCTGCAGCACCGGGGGCAGGAGTCGGCGGGTATCGTTTCTGGCGATCAGGGCAAGCTTTATGTGCAGCGCGGTATGGGGCGGGTAGCCGATGTCTTCGGGTTGGAGCAGATTGGCAAGCTGCCCGGTGATCAGGCGATCGGTCATGTGCGCTACTCCACCGCGGGGGGGTCGGTACTACGGAATACCCAGCCGGTATTCATCAATTATCGTCATGGCGCCTTTGCCGTCGGTCATAACGGTAACCTGGTCAATGCGGCTGAACTCCGCACTCGTTTGGAGCGGGAAGGGGCCATATTCCACACGGATATGGACACCGAGGTCGTCGTCCATCTGCTGGCGCGGGTACCGGGCGACGATACGGGGACCCGGCTCGCGGCGGCGCTGCAGCAGGTTTCCGGTGCCTACTCGCTGGTTTGCCTGACGGAGAGCCGACTGATCGGGGTGCGTGATCCCATGGGCTTTCGTCCGTTGGTGCTGGGGCGTCTGATTGATTCCGGGGGCTTTGTGCTGGCCTCCGAGACCTGCGCCCTCGACCTGATGGGGGCGGAGTTCGTCCGCGACATTGAGCCGGGAGAGTTGATCGTCATTTCCAAAGAAGGCATCGAGAGCCGCAAGCCTTTTGCGCCCGTCGGTCGGCGCATGTGCGTCTTTGAATATATCTATTTCGCCCGTCCGGATAGCGTCCTGGACGGTGTTCATGTGTATTCAGCGCGCAAACGCATTGGTCAGGCGCTGGCACGCCTGCACCCGCGGGAGGCGGACCTGGTGGTGCCCGTTCCTGATTCCGGCGTTGCGGCGGCCATGGGCTATGCCGAGGCCTCCGGTCTGCCCTTCGAGCTGGGTCTGATCCGCAATCACTATGTGGGCCGCACCTTCATTCAACCGGCACAGCGCGGTCGTGATTTCGGAGTGAAGGTCAAGCT
Organism: Pseudomonadota bacterium; assembly: GCA_021840785.1. The sequence continues at coordinate 13,409 of JAKBXD010000006.1, read as the reverse complement.
CAATGCCCAGCCCAACATCCTGCGTGGTAAGCGGGTGGTCCTGGTGGATGATTCCATCGTCAGGGGCACGACCAGCGCTAAAATTGTCAGTCTGGTGCGGGCTGCCGGCGCGCGTGAGGTGCATTTCGTGGTCAGTGCGCCACCCACGACCGGACCCTGCTATTATGGCATCGATACCCCGGATCGCTCCCAGCTCATCGCGGCCCAGCACACTATTGAAGAGGTGCGTAAAATCATTGGTGCCGACAGCCTGGGCTACATTAGTCTGGAGGCGCTTTATGAAGCCGTGGGCGGGTGTGGGCAGGGTTTCTGTGACGCCTGTTTTAGTGACGATTATCCATTGCCGACGCCGGAAGGACATGGCTCGCGTCAGTTGCATCTGATCGAGGAGTTGCGATGAACTCTCAGGATTCCAACCCGGACTGGGCGGCGCATCTCCGCCCGGAGACCCTCGCCATTCGCGCCGGTATTCACCGCACTCAGGAGCAGGAGCACAGCGAAGCCATCTTTCCGACTTCCAGTTTCGTTTTCGACTCGGCAGAAGAGGCCGCGGAGCGCTTTGCCGGACGGGCTCCGGGGAATATTTATGCGCGCTTCACCAATCCCACCGTACGTACTTTTGAAGAGCGGCTTGCCGCGCTGGAGGGTGCGGAAGCTTGTGTCGCCACGGCCTCTGGCATGGCCGCCTGCTTGACGGTCTTCATGGGGATGCTCAAGGCGGGCGATCATATCGTCGCCTCCCGCTCTATTTTTGGTACGACGGCGCAACTGCTCAGCAATATTCTCGGCCGCTTCGGGGTGGAGACCAGTTTTGTGTCGCTGGCGGATGTGACGGCGTGGCATGCGGCACTGCGTCCCAATACCCGGATGCTCTTCCTTGAAACACCTTCTAATCCGCTTGCCGAGATTGGCGATATACAGGCACTGGCGGATCTGGCCCATGCCCATGATGCCTGGCTGGTGGTGGACAACTGTTTTTGTACCCCGGCCTTGCAGCAGCCTCTCAAGTTTGGCGCTGATCTGGTCGTTCACTCTGCCACCAAATATCTGGACGGGCAGGGGAGGACCCTGGGCGGGGCGGTTTGCGGCAGTACCGAACTGCTCAACAGCGGGCCACGCAATTTCGTGCGCACGGCAGGCCCAAGTCTCAGCCCTTTCAACGCCTGGGTGCAGCTCAAAGGTATGGAGACTCTCGGGTTGCGTATGGAGCGTCATTGCGCCAATGCCCAGCAGATTGCCGAATGGTTGGAGGCACGGCCGGAGGTGGCACGGGTCTATTATCCAGGCCTTAAGGGCCATCCCCAGCAAGCCCTGGCGGCGCGTCAGCAACGCCTGCCTGGTGCCATTCTGTCCTTTGATCTGCATGGTGGGCAGACTGCGGCCTGGGCCTTTGCGGATGCCCTGCGCCTGCTCTCCTTGACCGCCAATCTCGGCGATGCCAAGACCACCATTACCCACCCCGCCAGCACGACTCACAGCCGGGTCGGTTCTGAGGCGCGGGCAGCGGCGGGGATTGGCGATGGTCTGCTGCGGATCAGTGTCGGACTGGAGCATGCTGACGACCTGCGCGATGATCTGGAGCGCGGCTTTGCCGCCATTGCGGTCCGCTGATTTGCGCTCTCCTTGGACAGAGGCGAGTTTCCCAGCCACTTTTTCAACTGCGGAGATAATGAAATGACAAGATTCCGTGCATTACAACGTCATGGACTCAAGCCGGACACGCGTATCTGTATGTTTGATGACGGGATGTCATTGACAGTGACGCCCAGCGACATGGCGATCAAAAGCATGACCGACCTCGGTCGGGTACCCGCTGTGGCGACGAAGCCGGAAAGCACCATCGATCAGGCCCTGCAACGCATGATTCATGCGGGTGTCCGAATGCTTTTTGTGCTGGATGACTTCGGTATGCTGGTCGGCTTGGTCACCGCCCGTGATCTCATGGGTGAAAAACCCGTCAAACTGGCAGCTGAAAACCACGTCGTGCGGGACTCCATCAAGGTGCAAGATATCATGGTGCCTCGGGGTCAGATTGATGTACTCGACTTCGCTGAAGTGGAGCGGTCTACCGTGGGAGATATCGTTCTCACCCTGCGCAAGGCAGGGCGTCAGCATGCCCTGGTGCGTGAGGAAACACTCCGCGGTGAAGAGATTCGCGGTGTTTTTTCCATCAGTCAGATAGCGCGACAACTGGGGGTGGCCATACAGACCAACGATGTGGTACAGAGTTTTGCCGAGTTGGAGCAACTCATCACCAGTGATGACTGAACGACACCCCCGCCACGCGCGGGCGGGAGTGCCCTCCCATGCATGAGATCAACGGGCTGCTGCTGGCAGTCCTGCTGATTCTGCTGAATGGTTTTTTTGTTGCGGCAGAATTTGCGCTGGTGCGATTACGCAGTACCCATGCCCGTACCCTGGCCCAGGAGCATGGGTTGCGCGGGCGCATTTTGATGCGGATGCATCGGCGGCTGGATGCTTATCTCTCTGCCACACAACTCGGTATTACTATTGCGTCGTTGGGTATCGGTTGGGTTGGCGAACCCACTGTAGCGCGTTTGCTCCAACCTCTTTTCCGGGCTGCTGGGGTGAGTGATCCGACGGCGTTGCGATCAGTTTCTTTTGCCGTCGGCTTCGCCCTGATCTCCTTCATCGTCATTGTGATCGGCGAGCTGGTACCCAAGTCGCTAGCCATCCGCAAGGTGGAGGCAGTGTCCCTGTGGACCGGTGCGCCTCTCTACGCTTTTTACTGGCTCATGTACCCGGCGATCTGGGTACTCAATGGCGCGACCCGCATCGTGTTGCGCCTCTTTGCGCTGCGGGTGGATCAGCATGCCGGCGAAGCACCCCATTCCCGCGACGAACTGGCGATGATCCTGGCCCTCAGTCAGGCGCAGGGCACCCTCGGCCAGCGCACCGGAGATATTCTCGACCGCACCCTCGATTTTACGGAGCTGACGGCTGGGGACCTGATGCGTCCCGCCGCCGAGATGGTTTGTCTGATGTCGGAAGACAGCCCGGAAGAGATCCGCCAAGTGATGATGCGCCATCGCTTTACTCGCTATCCGGTGTGCGAAGGGGACCGCCAGCATGTGATCGGCTTGCTCCACGTCAAGGATGCTTTTGCGGCCCTGTCAAAGCGCCCGGACCTGGGTGACCTGAAAACACTCCTGCGCCCGCTACCTTCCGTAGGCAAGGCGTTACCGGCCATGGACTTGCTCAGCCATTTTCGTTCCGGCCACCCGCATTTTGCGTTGGTGGTGGATGATTTGGGCACCATCACCGGCTTTGTCACCTTGGATCATGTACTGGAAAGCCTGCTTGGAGTTATCCCCGACGAGTTCCGCCACCAGCGGCGGGAGTGGCGACGGCGCCTCGATGGCAGTTGGGTGGGCTCGGGCAGTCTCTCGCTGTATTCCCTGGAGCGCAGCCTCCACATCGACATCGAGGAGGAGACCGCAGATACCATCGGTGGGCTGATCATGCGCCAACTCGAAAGAGTTCCGGAAGAGGGCGAGCGGGTCGCTTTTGCCAATTTCGACGTGGTAGTCTTGCGTAAAAAGGGCCCACGCATCACACTGGTGCAGGTGATCCCGCACCCTGACCAACCTGAATCCGACTGGTTTTCCTGACACTAACTCCATGCAAAAAAGTGATTTTTATTATGAATTGCCCGACGCACTGATCGCTCAGGTCCCACTCGCGGAACGCGGGGCGGCGCGCATGCTTATCGTCGATGGCCGTCAGGGCAGCTGGGAAGATGCGCGGATACGCGATCTACCCAATCTGCTTCAGCCCGGAGACCTGCTGGTACTCAATGATACCCGTGTGCTTCCTGCGCGTTTGCAGGCCTGCAAAGCAACGGGCGGCACGGTAGAACTACTGCTCGACCGACTGCTCGATGTTCAGGAGGGTTGGTTTCTGGCGAAATCCTCGAAAGCTCTGCGGCCGGGTATGGCCATTCATTTGTCGGGTGGTGCCGTTGCCATGGTAGAGGAAAAGGATGGCATGGAAGTTCGTCTGCGACTGTCTGCGGACGCCCAGTGGTTACCCATTCTTGAAACTGAAGGGAGCGTGCCTTTGCCGCCCTACATCAGGCGCGCACCGGAGGCCTGTGATCGGGAGCGCTATCAGACCATCTATGCGGCCCATCCCGGTGCGGTGGCCGCACCCACCGCCGGGTTGCATTTCGATGTGCAGCTACTGGATGCCCTCGCGGCGCGCGGTATTGAACGGACCTTCGTGACCCTCCACGTCGGCGCCGGGACTTTCCTCCCGGTACGCAGTGACGATATTACCGAGCACCCCATGCATGCCGAAACCATGGAAGTCAGCGCGGCGACTGTAGCCGCCGTTGCCGCTGCGAAGGCGCGGGGCAAGCGGGTGATCGCCGTAGGTACCACGGCCTGCCGCGCGTTGGAGACAGCGGCACAGGATGGGACCTTGCGCCCTTACACGGGGGAGACCCGCCTGTTCATCTATCCCGGTAAGACCTTTCAGGTGATAGATGGGCTGTTGACCAATTTTCACCTCCCGGAATCCACCCTGCTTATGCTGGTCTGTGCTTTTGCTGGCACGGAGTGCATGCTCGCTGCCTATCGCCACGCGGTGGCAGAGGGCTATCGGTTTTTCAGCTACGGAGATGCGATGCTGATTTCCCCTCAGGTCGGACAGCGGTGAGTATTTATCAGTTGTTGGCCCGTGATGGCGCAGCCCGGCGCGGCGTTCTGCGTCTGCCCCGCGGTAATATTCAGACGCCTGCCTTTATGCCGGTGGGTACCTATGGCACCGTCAAGGCCATGTCTCCCGAGGAGTTGAAGACGCTGGGGGCTGAAATTATCCTCGGCAACACCTTTCATCTCTTTCTGCGTCCCGGTCTGGAGGTCATCAGCGCGGTCGGCGGCCTGCATAAGATGATGCATTGGGATCGGCCCATCCTCACCGATTCGGGCGGTTTCCAGGTCTTCAGTCTGGGCGCGCTGCGTAGGCTGACGGAGGCAGGGGTGCAATTCCGTGCGCCCACCGATGGCCACAAGGTTTTTCTGGGGCCGGAAGAGTCCATGCAGATTCAGGCGGCGCTGGGTTCGGACATCGCTATGGTCTTCGATGAATGTACGCCCCACCCTGCCACCTACGAAGAAGCCCGTGTCAGCATGGAGCTTTCTTTGCGCTGGGCGGCGCGCTCCCGTGCCTCTTACGCCGGGCCGGGTCAGCTCTTCGGCATCGTCCAGGGTGGAATGTATGGAGATTTACGTCAGCGTTCCTTAGCGGGATTGCAGCGACTGGATTTCCCCGGTCTTGCTATCGGTGGACTTTCGGTAGGGGAGAGCAAGGCGGAGATGAGGCAGGTGCTGGAAGATCTCATGCCGCAGATGCCCGAGGATCGGCCTCGCTACCTTATGGGCGTCGGGACGCCCGAGGATCTGGTGGAGGGTGTGTGTCGCGGTGTAGATATGTTCGATTGTGTCATGCCGACCCGCAATGCCCGCAATGGCTGGCTTTTTACCCGTGATGGCATTCTCAGGCTGCGCAATGCTCGTTATGAGAAAGATGCCCTGCCGCCGGACCCGCAATGCGCCTGCTACACCTGTCAGAACTACAGCAGGGCCTATCTGCGTCACTTACAGCGTAGTCATGAAATCCTCGGCGCACGCCTGAACACGCTGCATAATCTGCACTACTATCAGGAGCTGATGGCGGGGCTGCGGGAGGCCATTGCTGCCGGTCACCTGGATGCTTTTGCAGATGATTTCTATCGCCGCCGTCGTGCTGGTTCCCTAGTCGATGCCTAAAGGCTACAATAGCGGCCCGCAGACCTGATCTGGAGTAGATAATGAATTTTTCGCCTATCGCCAATGCTTATGCCGGAACTGCGGTGGGGGAGGGTGGTCCAGATTCCATTTTTATGCAGATCGTCCCGCTGGTTATCATTTTCGCCATTTTCTATTTTCTGCTGATTCGTCCGCAGATGAAAAAAGCGAAAGAGCAACGCCAGTTGATTGCGGCGATTTCCAAGGGTGATGAAGTGGTTACCCAGGGTGGTCTGGCCGGGCGGGTCATGCAGGTGGGTGAGGATTATCTGCAACTTGAAATTGCTGAAGGGGTCATTGTAAAAGTTCAGCGGGCCTCAGTGACGTTACTGTTGCCCAAAGGGACATTGAAAAAACTGTAAAGGCTCGTTCATGACCCGTTATCCATGGTGGAAGTACCTGATTATCCTAGCGGTTGTATTGCCCTCCCTGTTTTACGCACTGCCCAACTTCTATGGCTGGCACTCTGCCGTAGAGGTGCGCGCGCCCGCGGGGACTCTCCTGCCGCCGGTGGCTACGATGCGGGGCTGGCTGCAAGCGGCCAATGTTCCGGTCACCCGCGTCAACTCGGATGGGACGGGCAGCACCTTCTTTTTCCCCAACAATGATGCCCAGGGTCTGGCCGAAACGTTGCTGCAAAGTAAACTCCCTGGCAATGCTCAGGTCATTCTTTCGCAGATGTCTGCAGAGCCGGACTGGTTAAGCAGTCTCGGCGGCAAACCCGTCAATCTGGGTCTTGATCTGCGCGGCGGTGTGTACCTCCTGCTGCGCGTCGACACCGATGCCGTTATCAAACATGCTCTGGAACAGGACAGCGGCAGCTTGCGTACCTTCCTCCGCCACCAGAATCTGCAATATCTGGCGGTCAATGTAACCGGACCGCAAAATCTTGCCGTCGAGATGGAAAACGCGGCAGTCGCGGCGCAGGCGCAAAAGGTTATTGCCGGGCATTATCCCGATTATGCCATCACCCTGCAGCCTAATGCGGTGTTAGACGTAAGCCTCACCCCCGATGCCGCCAGGAAAATGAAGGATGACGCGCTGCAACAGGCCATTGTCGTCATTCGCAATCGTATTGATGAATTGGGTGTTTCCGAGCCGGTCATCCAGCGTCAGGGTGCTGCGCATATCGCTGTGCAATTGCCGGGTGTGCAGGACACCCAGCGCGCTAAATCCATTATCGGTTCCACTGCCCAACTTGAATTCAAGATGGTGGATGAGCAGGCCAACATGGCGGCTGCGCTCAAAGGTGACCTGCCCCCCGGTACCGCCCTGTTTTACGGCGCTCATGGCGCGCCTTACGTACTTTATACAAATACGGTGCTCACGGGCCGCTATCTCAGCAACGCCAGCGCGGGGGTAGACAACAGTAGCGGTCAGGCCATTGTCAATGTCAGTTTCAACAATGCGGGAACCCGTATCTTCGGTGATCTGACTACCAAAAATGTGGGTAAGCGCATGGCTATTCTGCTGGATAACAAGGTGGTGACCGCGCCGGTGATACGTGAAGCCATTACGGGAGGCCGGGCCCAGATTACCGGATTCTCCGGTCTGAAAGACGCCAGTAATGCCGCGATTGAATTGCGGGCCGGCGCGTTACCCGCGCCCGTTCATATTTCGGAAGAGCGCACCGTTGGTCCGACTCTGGGCCAGGACTCCATCCACGACGGGGTGATGGCAGTGGTCTTCGGCATGCTCTTCGTCGTGCTCTTCATGACGTTTTATTACCGGGCTTTTGGTCTGATTGCCGATCTCGCTATCCTGGTGAACGTTCTGGCCATTCTGGCGGTGCTCTCGATAATGGGTGGTACCCTGACTCTGCCGGGTATTGCCGGTATCGTACTGAAGATCGGCCTGGCGGTGGATGCCAACGTGCTGGTATTCGAGCGCATCCGCGAGGAATTACGGCATGGCATGAGTACCCGTGCCGCTATTGATGCCGGCTTTAAGAAGGCCTTTGCCACCATTGTGGACTCCAATGTCACGGTACTTATCGCCGCGCTGGTGCTCTTCCAGTTTGGCACCGGAGCCATCAAGGGTTTCGCGTTGGTGCTGACTATCGGAGTGATCACGTCCATGTTTACCGCGACTATGATGAGTCGTGGCATCATCGAACTCGCCCTCGGTAAGCGGCGCGTGCAAAAGCTATATATCTGAGGCCGCGATGGAACTCTTTAGAACCCGTACCCATGTTGATTTCATGTCCAGACGCTGGATTTTTCTGGGCGTGTCCGCTTTGCTGATCGTTGCCTCAATCGCCGTTTTTCTGGTACGCGGGCTGAACTACAGCATCGACTTCACCGGCGGCACGCTGGTGGAGCTGGCCTTCAGCAAGACTCCGGACTTGGGGACCGTGCGTGGGACGCTCGCGCAGGCGGGTTTTCACGATGCGGTGGTGCAGACCTTCGGTGGGGATCGTGATCTGCTGATTCGTTTGCGCACCGTGCCTGGCGAGAGCAGCGCGGTGGGTAACAAGATTTTGCAGGTGTTTCAGAAAGATCAGATGAAGTACCCGGACGTGCAGTTGCGCCGCACCGAATATGTCGGCCCGGAGGTGGGTAAGGAATTGCGGAATAAGGGGGTCATGGCGCTCATCATCGTGACTCTGGGCATCCTGATTTATGTGGGGTTTCGCTTCGAGTGGCGCTTTGCCGTGGGCGGTGTGCTTGCCATGCTTCACGACCCCATTCTGGTGGTGGGCTTTTTCGCCATCAGCCAGGAAGAGTTTTCCCTGACCGTGATTGCGGCTTTGCTGGTCATCATGGGCTATTCGCTCAACGATACGGTGGTGGTTTTCGACCGCATGCGTGAAGACCTGCGGACGTCCCGCAGCGGCGATGTGGCGCAGATTTTCAACGTCGCTATCAATGAGACCCTATCACGAACGGTGATTACCAGTTTCATCACCTTCATGGTCGCCCTGTCGCTCTTCCTCTTCGGTGGGCCGGTGATTCACGGCTTTGCCACGGCGCTGCTTATCGGTGTGGTGGTGGGTACTTATTCCTCAATTTTCGTCGCGAGCCCGATTGCCCTGTGGTTGGGGCTCAAGCGGGAGCACGTCCTCAAACGCCAGTTTATCAGTGCCAAGGATCGTAACGACGGCGCCACCTTGTAGCGCTGTACTGCGTTTGCCGGCGCGGCGCACTTGCCGTTGGCGTCAGGAAAGATTAAGGTATGCCCCCACGGAGAGGTACCGAAGTGGCCATAACGGCGCCGACTCGAAATCGGATGGGGGGCAACCCCACGTGGGTTCGAATCCCACCCTCTCCGCCAACACCATGCAAATTCCTGATAACTTGAAAATAAATTTTAAACTCAATATATTACTCGCAATAATTAGTATGTTCTGTTAAAGTGCACCCGCCGTCATGCCTCAGTCTGTATGATGTGCGTCGCACTGGTCTCCACCTTGATGAAGCGTCTGCCATAGACTGGCGCCCCTGTGGCGAGGCCGGTGTTTTCGGAGTAAAATTATGTCATCTTTTGAATCCCTTGGGCTTTCTGAGCCCATTTGGCGTGCGGCTGCCGAGCGCGGTTACACTACCCCCACCCCCATTCAGGAGCAGGCCATCCCCGTGGTCATGTCCGGCGTCGACCTGTTGGCCGGCGCGCAGACGGGTACCGGCAAGACCGCTGCCTTTGCCATGCCCATTCTGCACAAACTGTCCGCTACCGCAGATACCGCGGCGCGTGCTTCCTCCAGTGTGCGCGCGCTGATTCTGGTTCCCACCCGTGAACTGGCGGCGCAGGTAGAGGAGAGCGTGCAGTTATACGGGCGCTATCTTTCCCTGCGTTCGCTGGTGCTCATCGGTGGTGTCAAGATCAATCCGCAGATGCAGAAACTACGCCGCAGTGTGGACGTATTGGTCGCTACCCCCGGTCGCCTGCTGGATCATATCCAGCAGCGCAGCGTCGACCTCTCTCACGTCGAAATTTTGGTGCTCGACGAAGCCGACCGCATGCTCGACATGGGCTTTATCCGTGACATCCGACGCATCCTTGCGGTATTGCCGAAAAAACGCCAAAACCTGCTGTTCTCGGCGACGTTTTCACCGGAAATCCGCAGTCTGGCCGATGGCCTGCTGAACAACCCGGCCAGCGTCGAGGTCGCGACGCGCAATGCCACTGCCGACAACGTCGCGCAGCGGGTTTTTGCCGTCGATCAGGATCGCAAGCGCGAACTCCTCGCGCACTTGATTGAAGAACATCAATGGGGGCAGGTGCTGGTCTTCACCCGCACCAAACATGGCGCCGATCGACTTGCCAAGCATTTGTCCCAGGATGGTATGCAGGCCATGGCCATTCACGGCGACAAGAGTCAGGGCGCACGTACCCGCGCCCTGGCGGAGTTCAAGGAAGGTAAAGTACGGGTATTGGTCGCGACGGATATCGCCGCCCGCGGTATCGATATCAGTGAGTTGCCCCATGTGGTTAATTTTGAGCTCCCCCATGTGCCAGAGGATTATGTCCATCGCATCGGACGAACCGGTCGCGCTGGCAACAATGGCCAGGCGGTATCGCTGGTGAGCGGTGAGGAGCGTAAGCAGTTGCAGGATGTGGAAAAACTGCTGCGCCGCTCCTTTGACCGGGAGATCGTCGTCGGTTTCGAGCCGCGCCACCCCTTCTCCAGTCATGCGCCATCATCGGTTTCGCGCCGTCCGCCTCAAGCCGCAGGGCGGGGTCGACCCGGTTCAGGGGCAGCGACTTCGGGCCGTGCCCGCCGCACCTACTAAGGTATGGTCCTTCCCATCCTGCACTGACCGGGTTACCTTTGTCGCAATGCCCTGGCATCCCGCCAGGGCTTGCGTCACAATAAGCAGATGATGAGCGCGTCTGAGCGAAAGGCAGGTATGGACGAAGACAAGGCATCCTCCCGCATCCTGGTGGTTGAAGATGAGGAAGGTATTCAGGAACTTCTGCGCGTCACCCTGCAGCGTCAGGGTTTTGAGGTGCGCTGTGAGGGGAGTGTCGAATCTGCGGAAGCGGTACTTCTGACCTGGGGGCCGCAGTTACTCGTTCTTGACTGGATGCTTCCTGGTGAGAACGGCCTGGTATGGTGTCGTACCCTGCGCCGTCGTGAAGAGACCCGGAAGCTGCCCATCATTTTGCTTACTGCACGCGGTGAGGAGGGCGACCGGGTGCATGGTCTTGAATCAGGTGCGGACGATTATCTGGCCAAACCTTTTTCTCCGCGGGAGTTGGTGGCACGGGTCAATGCCTTGTTACGGCGCAGTTATGGTGGTACGGCAGCCAGCCGGGTACGGCTCGGTGATCTGCAGGTGGACCTGCGCGCGCATCGGGTGTACGCTGGTGAGGTGCAAATCCATCTCGGCCCTACCGAGTTTCGCCTTTTGCGTCTTTTTGTGACCAACCCGGAACGAGTTTTTTCGCGGGACATGCTACTCGATCAGATATGGGGGCGGCAGAGCTTCATCGAAGAGCGGACGGTCGATGTTCACATCCGCCGCTTGCGGCGGGAGTTGGACCACCATGGTTACGCTCATATCATCGAAACAGTAAGAGGTGAAGGCTATCGCTGTAGTGCCCTGGGTTTGCAGCGAGAAGCGGTGGACGAACGATGACTGGCACGGTAGCCTTTGAGCGTTCGGGCTGTCGTCATGCGCGTTGTTACCCTTTTCCGGCGTGAAATACCTCCGTGCCTGGTTTTATCCCGTAGCACTCTGGGCGCTGATTCCGATTTTTTTGGTCGCCGATGATTTGCGGCGTGCTTGGTCCTTCCTCCCATTGATGATCATCGCGCTCTTGCTGGCGCTCTGGGTCGGCTGGCATCGTCAGCAATCCCAGAGTTTCAGCGCCTGGTTCCGCAACCCGGACACCTTGCTGCCCCCGCTGGCGGGGGGGATGTGGGAGGAGACTTTTGCCGAGGGCTACCACTGGCGGCGTGATCAGGAAGCACAACATCGCCTGCTCAGCGCCCAAATTGTCCAATTGCGCGACGCCTTGCAGGCCATGCCTGACGTTGTGGTGCTCATGGATGCGCGCGGCCAGCTACTTTGGGTGAATCCTTCCGGTATCCGCTTACTGCAGTTGCAATGGCCGGAGGATGCTGGTAAACCGCTGGCGTTCTGGTTGCGAACCCCTAATTTGCGCGCCTTTTTGGCCGGTGAAGGGCCGCCCAGTCTGCAACTCCCCGCCCCGGCGGATGCCCAGCAGATACTGGAGGGGATGCGCTATCCTCTTGCCGATGCCGGTGCCTTGGTCATCTTCCGGGACGTGACTCGTATCCGTCAACTCGAACAGGTCCGTCAAGACTTCGTGGCTAATGTCTCTCACGAACTGCGCAGCCCGCTGACAGTGGTGCGCGGTTTCCTGGAAAACATGTTGGACAGTTCCATCGCCGCCGACGATGAGGTGAGCAGTCAACTCCGTCTCATGGAACAGCAGACGCTGCGCATGCAGTCTTTGGTCGAAGACCTGCTGTCTCTGGCGCGCATGGAAGCTGCCGAAGCGAATCCGGAACACTGCGAAACGCTGAGGATCGCAGATATGATACACAACATGTTGGACACCCTGGCACCGGCGATAGCGCAAAAACGCTTGCAGATCAATACGGCGCTGGATGGCGACTTGGGTTTTTTCGCAGAAACCATCGATCTGACCAGTATCATTCGCAATTTATTAGAAAACGCCATCAAATACACCCCGGCAAACCGCACCGTCAATGTACGTTGGGAGCGCCGCCCCGGCGAACTGCTTTTTGTGGTGCAAGATACCGGCGATGGTATCGCTGTCGAGCATTTGCAGCGTATCACCGAGCGCTTTTACCGGGTGGACAAAGGCCGATCCCGACGCATAGGTGGGACGGGGCTGGGATTGGCTATTGTCCGTCACGCCGTCGAGCGCTATCAGGGGCATCTGGAAGTAGCCAGTGAAGTAGGCAAAGGAACCACTTTTACTGCACATTTTCCCCTCCACCTCGCCCGTAGTGTTGTGCCTGATTCCGCAGTGTCATAAAATTGTAACAAGGTCTTGCTATAGTTTCTGTGCAGGATCTGAGCTAAAGCGGTTGGGCTTGTCCTCCAGTACTATGCGTAAGATGGTCCTGTCTTGTTGGGGGCACCCAACTGGAGGGCAATTCTTCTAAGGTGACTTATCTTCAGCACGAATCTGGACAAGCCGATCGCCTATGCCCCCGCCGTTATTTTTCAATTTGTCATGAGTCATTATCCGGAATGGCAGCATTTGCCTGGGCCGGCGCGTTGATAGCTGCCATGGCTGTGCTAGTCTTGAGCCTTGTTTCCCGCTTTCTTATCAAAGACAGGAGTCCGTGTTGATGTCGGAGCCTCAGAAAACCAAAATATCTGTCCGCCACCTGGATTTTTTTTACGGGAGCAACAAGGCCCTCATAGATATCAACCTGGAAATGCCAGAAAACCAGGTGACAGCGTTCATCGGGCCATCTGGTTGTGGTAAGTCGACACTCCTGCGGGTATTTAATCGCATGTATTCTCTGTACCCTGGACAGAGGGCGACCGGCGAGGTACTGCTGGATGGAGAAAATGTGCTGGCCCCCGGCATGGATGTGAATATGCTGCGCGCTAAAATCGGTATGGTATTTCAGAAGCCGACGCCTTTTCC
>JAKBXD010000134.1 GCA_021840785.1 Pseudomonadota bacterium | reverse complement strand
CAAGGCGCCCGAGAGCCCACCGATAACCACCGTTGGGCTAAAGGCCCCGCCGGATGCCCCGGATCCGGCAATCAGAGACATGGCCAGAATGACACAGATTATACCAAGCGTTAATTCGGATACTCCAGGGGAGATTTTGTGGTCCATGATCAACTGCAACCAGCCATAGCCGTTGCCTATGGCATAAGAAGATAACAAACCAATGCAGCCGGCCAGGACACCGCCTATCAGGGCAGTGACATAGATCGGCTGCTTCAGCTTCTTGAACAAATCAGAAATATAATAAAACACCCACAACAGAAAGCGGGCAACCAGACCGGAAAAAATACCAAAAATGGAGAACCACAGAATATATCTCAACTCAAAATTGTGTACCGGCAGAACACCTATGCGGAACAGCGGCGAAAATCCTACCTTGGTGGCTACCACCAGGTAAGCTGCAGCCGATGCGGCAAACGCGGGGATGATCGTTTCGATATCGAAATCGTGCTTGAAAAATATTTCACTACTCGCGATTGCTCCCGCGAGAGGCGCCTTAAACATGGCTCCCAGCCCGGCGCCGACCCCTATAGCCAAAGCTTCGCGCACTTCATGGGGTTTTTGCCGGAGCAACTTGGCAATGAACACGCCGACGCTGCCGCCCACCATGCTTACCGCGCCCTCGCGGCCGGAAGGCCCGCCGGAGCCAAGAACCATGGCTGAAGTAAAAAGCGTGGTAAATGCCTCCTTTAAAGTGAGGGATTCAGGGTTCTCATGGTAAGCGCGAATCGCTTTGTTGGCACCAAGACTCCCCGGATTTTTAATCATAAAGTAGGACAGCACCCCGGAAATGAACGCAGCTATTCCTTCGACAAGAGGAATCATGAAAGGATAGCCCGGGGCGGAGGTGTAGTGCGACTGGACACCCCCGCCAAAACCGGACGAACGCGGGGGGATGAAATGCGCAACGACACCCAAAGACAATCTCGTAAAAAAATCCATTATATCAATAAAAACTAGAGATAATACCCCAACAATGATTCCAATAATAACAGGGGTAATAAAGTATCGCGCCTTGTTTTTACCTTTTGCAGGCGGTTCAAGTATATTTTTCCAGCTATGTTGAGGTGCCTGTTCATCAGTAGATTCGATATGGTTCACGACAAACCTTTCATTTTCCATGGATTATTCCGTGGGTAACCTATAACCTGACCGGTCGCCCTGTCCGATTTCAGCAGGGGGCCCGTTATCAGCCCGGGTGTTCCTCCAGCAGTCTTTACCGAGGCGGTAGTGTTAGCGCAGGAAGTGTCACCGCTTGTTTACTAAAAAGCAACAGCCCCTCCTCAATACCGGATGAGGCACGCCGTTCGCACCCTTAGCAGGCGCATCGCTGGCAAAACGCTCTTCGAGAATGTTTTTGCCAGCACTCGGGCGAGGCTTGCCGTCACCGCGCTCAATTTGTTACCGACGTGCCCCTGCGTATACCTGCTGGAAGGCTGGCAACCTGTGGCACCTGAAATTCAGCGAAACCTAAATCTGCCTAGAGATCATGACCCACTAAATGCAGGGCAAAGCGTGACCCATGTATCCTGCACTGATCACCCACATAGTGAATTATATCGTTTAGCTACTATGTTATGATTTGGTATGAAGACTTTTTGCGATGGTCTCTCCTGTCTCTGCATCTGTGCCGGGCTCGAGCGCCTTAGTCACCGGTCCGCCCGCTTTTGGCGATCCCGGCTGTTCCTCTTCCTTCATCGCCTGCCGGAAACTTTTTATGGCGGAGCCTAAATCCCCTCCTATATTCTTTATTTTTGATGTCCCGAAAAGCGCCATAACAATCAACAACAAAATAATCAAATGTGGAAGACTGAATATATCCATGGTCATATCCTCACTGGCTGATTCATTCCCTTACTCTGATTTATCCAACCCGGTAACGACTCCTCTAATAGCGCCAACATTAAATTTTATTAACACGTCATGCCTGGCTGGCCATATGCACTAAATTCACCAACCATCGATCATGATATACTAATTCTGACAGGTTGAACAAGGTTAATGACCGTGGGTCGGCGGGCGCCGGTGCGGCGCCGTGCCAGCGGCGGTCACGGGCATGCGGGCGCCGGGGTGGTCTCAACGGGGAAAACGTGACATCCTCCTGTTGGGGGGCTACGAGCAGCCTATGATACCTTCCGGGTCACCACGCTTAGACTAGGCATATGGAGCGTTTTTATCACGAGCGCCTTTGTGGAACTTTCCCATTGAATATCAGGAGATGCTGGATATCTAACGTCCCTTATGGAGTGATCTGTGCATGCGCTGCGGCCTGATCCACTACCTCTGGTCCATAGCGCGCAGATTGTGGAATTGGTCGTTCACTCCTGGCGCCAGAGAGTTGCGCGACTTGACGGCTTATGGGGTTGCCGGTGCGGCGCTCTGTGGTGCTGCTGCCTATCTGGTATTATCCCATGATACCCTGGACATACTCGCAGCGGCAGCGAATGGCCTTCTTTGGGGCATTATCATTGGTTTGAAACTATGACCAGACATAAACTCACGAACCATGACGACGATGAGTCTTTGCAAGAAGACATCATACCAGTTAGCGGCCCTGCCGTCCTTTAAGAAACCACCCAGGCCTGCGAAAAAACTGGACCAGCCGGGCAAAGAAAACGCGTGCGACCACAACAAAAGGCGGAATGCGGGTCACCCTGGCAAGAAAATGACCGAAGATGACCATCCCCACCGCGGGCACGAGAAAGAACACAATGATCCCCCATACGAGCCACGTCGGAACGGTTTGATTGTTGGCCTGCGCAACCTGTTCCACCGGTGACGGGGGTTCCCATTCTTTATTTTCATTGATGGGCGTTGTATTCATCCGGGCGGGCAATGAACCGTGCATACCGGTAAGTCTCTCCGCGCGCATCGCCCTGACGATGGCGACATTCTCCAAATCCATGTAAGTGGTGGTTATCGGCCATCCTCGCCAGACCTTGACTTCCATACCACCACCCTCTTTCCAGCGGGCTATGACTGGCCCATGGTTGATGTCGCCGGTTATGCTGCTTGGCCGTCCATACTTGAACGTGACCATGGTGATAATGTTTTGGACCTGCCTGGTGTCCCCGAAGCTGGGGAATTTATACTCCGCAAGCGCAAACCGGTTATGCCTGTCATACTCCACAGAAAACATACTTGCACCTTGCAGGTGTGGCAACTGCCCGTTTATCCGGTAGCTGTCGGACCATTGCTGGGGGCCGTTCGGAATAGGGGGAAGGCCTGCTTTCTCTAAAGCCGGCGTCAGCGTCGTGCGCGTCGCGTCCTGCAGAGGAGCACCAAAAAGCAAAAGAGGCGCAGCCATCGCGCTTCCGAGCCAAGCCCATAGCGATATGGCCACCATAAAATACATCCTGATCACCTGTTCACCCTCCCCTACTATGGATATACCCGACTGTACATACTCCGCATGATGTCCATTGCTGCTTCACTGCATTCAACAAGCGGGATGACCATAATCCCCCGGATTCCATACTGGCGCAGAATCGGCGCAGATGCACTAATCAGTGGCGCTAATATAGCAAGAAACCGGGCACCATCTTTCATCCTCTCTGCTGACAATGTCACCGTCATTCCCTGACAGCACCATTATGAACAGCATTTGTCCTCCCGCCAAGATGTGGGGCCGACTTCGACCGCTGTACGACCTCCCCAGGACCACCAGGGATATCACGGTTACCGCCATGAGCTTCGTAGTTTTGCGCTCCCGCGCCGTCCATGATGTTGTGTGATCTGGTAATGGCGAAAGGCCTGATGACCACAATCTATAAGGGTTTACTGTATAACTTGATCATCAACAAGACCGCACAGCGGTATTGCGTCACCACGACGTATCGAGGGTTATTCAGGGTACCGGGCAAGCCCACCACCGATGGTTTTAGCAACAACCATACACGGACTTGATAAATTTCTTTTTCGTTCCTGTGCTCTGCGAATCCGGAAAGCTTACTTTCTGATCGCAATATTTGTAACTAATAATATTATAGTGTTCGCATATATTGCTGCTCCGTATTTTTAGATGCCGCTGACTTTGATGTCCCGCTCTACTACCTCGACAGATTTGTCATTGCGTGACAATACCTGATATGATCAGACTTCATAATAGCTGGGTTAGTTCATTCTCCTGTGGAGCACCTAGGCTTTGCTGGAGGCAGCACCATGCTGCATGAGTCAGGCCCTATGGCGCCGTCAACCACGCTTTTACGTTATTCATGACCTGGTATGTGGAGAAATTTCTCGACATCGTTTATTTACTTTCGGTATCTTTTATAAAGATCCATAACCCGTCACCTACGGTGTATTTTTAATATGCATTCCACCAACCACGCCATGTCTCATGGCGCCTTGAACCTCCAGCGCGTTTTGCTGCTGCGCGGAATGGCTGTCATCGGCCAATGCATGGCCATAGCCGTGGTTACGATCATTCTAAAGTGGCACATACCCATATGGCATTTGGCGGCGGTAGTCGCCATAGAAATACTCCTGACAATGGCCACCACTGTTCGCCTTACTTTCCAGTGGCCTATCAGCAACCATGAGTTCTTTGCGCAGATCCTGGCCGATGTTGCCATTCTGGTGGCCCTCTTATATTTTTCCGGGGGCCCTACCAATCCATTTATCGCCTTACTGTTGTTACCATTAGTTATTACCGTTGCCACCCTCCCAAAAATATACGGGTGGTCAATGGCGGCGATAACCGTATTGTGCTATTCAGGATTGATGGCTTCTTATGTACCGCTACCACTACATGCTCTTGCCACTTACGAAATGAAGTTGCACATATGGGGAATGTGGTTTGAATTTATTATAATTGCCGGCGCTATCAGCTATTTCGTCAAACGCATGAGCGACAGCCTGCAGGAACGGGATCAGGCTATCGCCCACGCGCGCGAAGAAAAACTGATGATGGATCGCGTTGTTGACCTGGGTGCTTTGGCGGCCGGTGTTGCTCATGAGCTGGGGACACCTCTTGCCACGATGACCATAATAACCAAGGACCTGCAGCAGGACTATAAAGAAACCCAGAATCTTTCGGAAAGTCTGGATATTTTGTATGAACAGCTGCAGCGGTGTAAACGTATCCTCAGCACAATGTCTGCTTCCGCCGGCCAGTTGCAGGCATCGAGCGGTTGCCAGCTACGCATCGAAGACTACCTCAATGATATCATTACCAAATGGGGCGATGCTCGTCCTGGTATTCACGTCGAATTTCGTTCAGATGGCGCCGGATCGGCTGCAAAAATTGTTGCGGAGCATACCTTGACTCAGGCGCTGACCAACATTTTCAATAACGCCGCCGACGAATCGCCTGATTATGTGGAAATAGATGTACACTGTAG
>JAKBXD010000005.1 GCA_021840785.1 Pseudomonadota bacterium | reverse complement strand
TTCAAGACATTCACCTCCGTATCCCCTCCTTCGATAATCGATCAAGGGGCGATGATGTCCTGTCGCGATGCGACCGCCTACGGCGACGGATTCGTTACCGTGACGCTATCCAGATGGGGGATTTTCAGGTGGCCACAGCTGGGGGAGTTTGGGTGGCCGTCGGGGTCTAAGCGATCACCAGCTTATCTCGTTAGATCAACAAACCGGAAAAGGGAGTATTGGCGCTAAAATAATAGCAAGACCCGAAATCTCGGGACCAAATGAGGTCGTGCGTTAACATGAGTAAGCCCATATTTCTTATCGGTCCATCTGGGGTAGGAAAAACCACGCTCGGCCTGCTGGCCTGTGAACTGTTGGCAGAGTTAGTATTTCTTGATCTCGATGATTTGGTGGGGACATACTCGGGAGAGAGCGCAGGAGAGCTCCTTCGTCGGGTGAGAGCAGATAGCTTCCTTTGCTGCTGCAGGGCAGCCCTTCAAGATACAATGCCAAATTCTCCCGACCAGCAATTGATCGTGGCTGTTGGAGCTGGATGCTTGGACTCCAACCGGGCCGCGCAATGGCTTGGCCAAGAAACCACAATCCTCATTACCGCGGACCAAGACGAAGCGCATGAGCGTATAAGAACTGGCCGGGGCGATTCACGCCGCCGTGAGGAATATAAACGCGGAGAATTCTCCTCTGGCCGGCGGGCGCTGTACGAAGCCGCCAACGAGACCGTTGATACCTCCGGCCAGACAAAAGAGCAATCCGCTGCCGTTCTGGTGGCGTGCCTGCGTAAATTAGGGGGAGCTTCGTAACTGGCCCACAAACCTTTCAGTAACCCACAAGTTGAGCGCCAAGCTGTCTTCTTGAGGGGGCATTGCTTTATATAGGCTAGTGAATCTGCCAAGCCGGTTATTGATGTCAGCTATAGGCAAATGTGAGGCGTGCGGGCCGGCGCATGCGGGCGGCCGAACGGAAAGAGATTGGTCGAATTTCAACGGACCGGCGTGCCATCTACGCTCGAACCTAGCCAGTTGAGTTTCAGGGCCGCCTCGTTTTGTCGTCGCCCATAATGAGGGGGTCTTTGTTGAAAGCGCAGGCCACCGACTCGCGCGAGGACTGCCAGGAAGCCGGCCCGATGCGATGCCGGTCGAATGCAGGGCGCCGCTGTGGTAATCAAAATGGTTTGGTAACGGTGCACCCTAGGCTCAGCGCGCACCACTTTAACCGATTGAGGAGAAAGACCTGTGGGAAATGCACTTGCTGAGGCGAAGCCCCTAAAGATTCTTGTCTATCGGAGAACGCACACCGGGGACCCTTCTCGAGAAACGGGGGAGTTTGGCGTACATGACTGTATGGGGCGCGTACGCAATTGGACTTTTGACGCGGTAATTGGTATAGGAGGCAAAAAACCGTGGGCAGGCGGTGAAAAGATTGCCGAAAAAATCACCTGGGTTGGCGTGGGCGTTGGCAACAAAAGAGAGCCCACAGAGCGTGAAAAATCTGAGTTAAATAAAGAGCAGTTCGGTGGTCACATCGTCCAGTTCGACCGTTGGATTGTATTGGATGAGGATGGGCCCCCATTAAAAGAAATCTCGCCAATCCTCCATAAATACATGTTTTCGGATGGCCGCATTCCCCGGGCCGCCTTAAATTTCTCGCGTGATATAGATCGTGAATTGATCCGAATCATCGATTGGGCGTGCAAAAAAATGGACGAGGATGCGCAAAGTCAAGGCGAATCCGGCTCGCCGGATTCGCTGCCGGCGCCACGCTGCCTTCCCGCGCACTCCAAGGTTCGCCGAGCAAACGGGTGCGCATGAAGCTCTTATTTTTACGCGTCGGCATTGATCGCGGCTGCGGCGGCCAACTATCTCCTCTGTTCGGGTCTGGTGAATTCGAGTACATCCCAATCCCAGAGAATGAAAATCTAGTCGCTCCAGACCGGGGAATCAGATACTCAGACATCACAGCTCGGTATGGCGGGACGCTCGCATCGCTTGTGCGCAAAGACTCCTACGCACACCATGATCCCGAGTTTTTAACATTGACCTACGGGGATCCAAGCGAACCAAAAAGATCGCAATTGCTGCGATTGGTCTGTGGCGATCGACTCGTGTTTTACGCCGGGTTCCAGGGCGACGGTGTCAGTCCAGGAACCTGTTTTGTAATAGGGTACTTTGTCATCAAGGCAGTGCACGCAATTTCTGAGTGGAATGAATGGCCTCCCAAGGAGTTTTCTCATCTTTGGAAAAATGCGCACTTTCGCAGGTGTAGCGAAAGGCCCTCTTTGGTTATCGTAGAGGGCTGCCAGAGCCAATCTAGGCTTCTGCGTCTGGCGTTGCCCCTTTCCGATCATGACCAATTGGTCAAGCCGGAGATTTCATCCATATTGGGGTTTGGCGGGTCAGTAAAGAGGGCCGTCGGCCGCTGGGTCCCGCCCGGTTATGCGGAGGGCGCATGTTCGTGGCTTGACGCGGCCAGTTGAAGCATTGAAGGTCTTTGCGGAGACGTGCCCGAAATGGTTCGCGATGTCACAGTTGCAGGGGGGCCCTCCAACGAAAGGGCGATCCTGCTGGGGTCAGAAAAGGAAATGGCTACGCGGATCGAGCGTGCAAATGCCGGGGATCGGGTCTAAACCAGGTGCGCTCGCCGCCAAAATGAAAGCCGAGCATCCTTTCCTGGACGCCGCAGGTTGTGTATTGGAGGCCTATGCGCAAGGTAGGCAGACCGGGCGTGCGCCTCACCTTGTCGAGCGATGGACAAACGCATTGTATTGGGTTGGAGAGGCACGGCGTGAGGCGTCTGACTTTATGGCGATCGTGAACTATGGCTGTGCAGCCGATGGTTTGTCTGGGGCCGGTGGGTCGGCCGATGCCATGACCAAATTCGCAGAGGCGGCGCTCAATCCCCGCGCGGAATCGGCACCCGCTGGATCGCTAAGCATTTCGGACGCGGTGACGATGGTATATTGCGAAGGCCGAAACAAGCTCGCCCATGGTGAAATGTCCGGTCTGTTAGAAGATCTTGCTGAAACGCGGGCCATCGGAGACTCTCTGCTCATGAACCTGTTCGATACAGTTACGGTCGAGCTAGCCAACGTCATCGCGAATCGACCTCAAATACTCAAGCTCAATGAAAAGCAAGCCTATCGTGTCTTTCAAGAAAGGTTACAACAGAGAGCCTAGGCGCGTCCTGATGTCCGAACATCCCTGAAAGCTTCGCTGACTTGAATTGCAGCGGCTCTTCGGTCTCCCATGTCAACCAGACCATCCAGTGCTTGCAGTAGGGCCCTAGCCATTTCTTTCGGAAGCGGCTGAACCTGTTCCGAGAACACCTGAATGACTCCCGCAAGCCGTGCGGGGATGGTTGTTCCTCGCCATCCGAGCGGCATTCCACCGCCTCTGCCCAACAGCATGGGAAGCGTGGCAACGAACAGCTCCAGCGGATACGCCTGATGGGCGCGCTCGCACAGTGTCAGATAGGAGGAGGTCACCGTCGGATTCTGGCCTTCGGCCGTGAGAATAGGAGCTATGACCGAGTTGATTCTCGTAACATCGGTCCAATCACCGTTCGCAAAACGCGCAGCGCCCATCGCCCTTTTGACTTCAATGAAGAACAGCGCCCGGATTATGCTGTTGAGGTCGGAATCGTGTATCTCCCTCTCATTCCATCTGGACTTCTCCCAGCTCCCATGCGCAAGCATCATCGGGACGATTCGTTCCAATACGGTCAACGGGTTAGTTGGGAACACTGGCTCATACATTACGGTGTGAGTTAGGCCTGAAACATACGACGCAATTAGCGATCCGAGGGTTTCATCATCATCGATTGCCGCGGTAGGATCAACGAAGTGACGCACACTTTCGGCAGGGTCGATGTGCAGCGACAACCGTGCAAAGAATCGGAAGAGGCCGCGCCCCCATTTATTGAGGTCAGAGGAATTAGGTTTGAAAGCGTCCCGATCTGCCTCATTCACCCACGAAGGATAAAGCCGTTCGATCGTCCAGCCAATAAGGTTGTCGCACCACGTCAACAACAGATCCCGATGTACTCTGTCCGCCGTTGCCGACGCTACTGGAATTCTGGCCAGGGTTTTTGCGAGAAGCTGGGTATTAATGTCAGTCGATGGATGCTCCCACTCGACCACCATCTCTCTGCCGCGACGCCCACGAGCAACTCTTCGCCCGTTGGTAGCGGGCACCCATGCCGGCGGCACTCCCGGCAAAGGATAAGGCGGGCCCTCCTGCGTATTCAGCCGAGTCAGAGCCGTTTCCACTGCATCCTTTATTTGGCGCCGTATTTGCTCTCCGATCTGCTCTCTTGGGGTATCATATGAAGGACGCTCGAAGATGGACAGGGATGTCGCAAGTTCGAGGGCAAGCCAAGCCACGTGGGGGCGTTGCCTCCACAGAGCCATTAATCCTGCCAGCGCTTCGATCCTTATCTGTTCGTATGGATGCCCCGCGAGATGTATCAGCGCTTCCAGAGCATCACGCCGTGTAGGTTCGTGATTGGCCACCGCCGCAAGTCCGTAAGTCGCGTAGAGCGTGGGATGGTTAAACAGGATAGAACCGCTGAAAAACATGTCGTCACGAACTTCCCCCGTTCTCGAAGCCCGAAGACACACATTTGCGGCCCAATCTAGCTCAGCGGATGGGAGATCCCGTCCATGACAGAGCATGACGGCGGCAACACAGGATACGGCGGCCTGCCGTTCGTGTCCGGGACTAGCGTGCTCGAACGCCTCTTCGAACAGGCTCGCAGAGTCCAACCTTTGGGCCCGTTCATTCGCCTGTTCGAACGTTAACGCATTGTTCAGCGCGCCATCTTTGAAGGTGGCGCATGCCCAATTGAGCAATGGGAGATGCTCTGCCATCTCTGCTTGACGTTGGGTGATGGCGTCGATATCGGGGCCTTGCGCAACCGGATTGTCGAGTTGGATGACCAAGCCTGAACCATCCTCGGTCGGCGTTGCACGGTAGTTTGTGAGCCTACCCACTTCGGCCCAGATGTCTGCTGTTCTCCGAAGTTTACGGACAGTTTCAGGGATCTCCCGTTCTTCGGCATATCCGAATGGCAGGTCGTCTGCGAACCTAACGATTGCTGCGGACGCCCTGGCCCCGAGGTCTCCGCCACCAACAACACACATTGATGCCAATTGACGCACATCCAACCGCCGTCCCCGATGCCCGTTGCTTTCTACTACCGCTTGGTAGTGGCGTCTGTCATGTGGCTGGAAACCCATGAGATTTGCCAGGAAGCCATGATCTGCTGTATGTCGCTGGATATCCCAATGCCATAACCGTTGACTCGTGAGAAGTGGCAGGGTGACATCGGAGATGTGCTGGCTCTCCAGCATGACAGCGACGGCAACCCCGAGCGACGCAACGCTCTCGTGACCCTCCAGCACATCGCGAATAACATCGTCTACAGGACGCCCATTTTCGATTTCTTTCAACGCCCACACCTCAAGTGCCATCAGACCCGAACCGACAGTGTGCGGGCCCCAAGTGCCGCGTGACCAAGCATACTGCTGTGCACCACCCCAGAAGGTTTGCTGCCCCCATGGGAAATCGAGCGTCAGCGGAATGGGGGTTCGTCGGTTCTGGTGGTCGTGAATGTGGAGCTGACGCCAGGCGGTTATGGCATGGTTGGTGATCCTGCGTACCAAAGATCTGGCCTTGTGGGGAGCGTTTGTGAACAATGAAAGAAATGGCTCGCGAGTGGGAGCGCACGGAAAATATCCGTGCTGGTCATCGATGGACAGGGACTGCCAATCGTGATCGCTAATCCTAGCGAAAGGCGAACCGGATGAGCGCTGAACCACTTCTTCGGGAAGCGGGCGAATCATCAATCCCAACATGAAATCGACGAGTAGGTCTGGGCAGACGTCGCTGATGATGGCGGCAAACGTTGACACCTGCTCGACGACCTGCCTTGGTGGATGCTCCAACGTAATCATATGCGCTAAGTGCTCGCGCACGGGATCGGGATAGGCGCGCCCCGCCCGCAGGATTAGGGCTCTCAATCGTGAAACCAGCTCCTCCAGTTCACCATGCCTGAGTCGGCTCCATTCACTGCGGGCATTCGCCTCTGTGTGACTCTGTCCACGTGTCTCGATGTCCGTAAGCCATGAACTTGTGAGATTGATTATCGCGCTCGATACCACGTTGGTCACATCGGCAACTACGTTCTGCCAGACCTCAAAGACGGCTACAACATCCGGAATGGATGACGTTGGTATATCAGCCGTCCGCCGTATCAACCACGCAATGAAACGCCCCCAAGTATTCATATCGGAAGGCCAAGCCAAGGAGTCGGCCAAACGGATGCGCTGGATCATATCGAGGTCGGGGATGGCGTCACCTCTCAACACGGTCGAATTTGCTTTGGTCTTTTCCGCTTGAAACCAGACGACGAGCTTGGCAACTCTTCTCGCTTCATCGGCAAACATCACGGTGTTGTAGGTTTGCTCGTAGTTCTGAAACGAAGGCAGTCCGAAAGGACCGACCATCCATGCCCGCAACCACTGCGAGCGAACATCGGTTGCACCTTCAAGCTGTTCCAGCAATTCCTGCCAATCGGCTCCATCCTTAAGTTCGCTTTGAGAAAATAGCTCGACCGTACGTCCTAGTATGGGAGGCTCACCTACCTGACGGATGACATCGAGCCATTGCCTACCTCGGGACACCAGAAGCTGGAGGAATGACCATTCGAAATAGATATCGTGTACGAAGTCGACAGTGTGGCCTGCTCTGGCCTCCCGGATGATCCCATCGGCTTTGAGCTCGACCAGCACCTGAGGGTCCACTCCCAATATCTGAAGACGTTTGCCCAGTGTTGGAGCTCCGTGTCGGGCGAGTTCGACGAGCGCATTACGACGGTGTCCCGCACGGCTGGGGTCCGCGCCATACCCGCCACCTCCCCACCAAGCCGTGGCGAGCTCTATCTCCGAATTAGGGGCGTTCGTGTCGGACGGGTGTCGCCTGATCAGGACTCCAGCAAAGAATGGCCGGCGCACGATAGTCCTGACCTGCTCCGTTCCGAAGAGAAGCGGCGCCAATGCTGGTTTGCTTTGGGCCAGCGATGCGGCCTCGTCGTCATCAAACCCAGTCACATCTATCATGGCAGCACCAGCATCCAGCAGTTTGCGGGGCAGCCAAGTGCGGACGGGCTCAATTCCCGTATCCCTGACAGAGGCGACCACCTGCCAGTTCGAGAGGAGATCCGAGTTCAGTATGGTGTTGAAGATGTCCGTGAGGATTCCGCGATGGTGCGTATCAATTCTGTCGAGACCATCGACGAACGCCACCGGAGTCCCCACCGACGCAAGCTCGACAAGGATATCCTCCAGGGGAGCAGGACCGATACCCTGAGCGGCCGAGTATTGTGACCATGTCGCGCCGTTCAACCGGTCGGCCTTGAGAAAAAGCACGGGCCCGTTTTGGAGCGCATCTTCGACGAGGGCACGGAGCACGACCGATTTGCCCGTTCCCGGCAGTCCACCTATCTGAACGAACCGATGGTTGGAGAGCGCCGTGCGCGAGCTTTGGACGAACTGATCACGGGGGATACTCACGCCATCGACGTCGTTTGGGATGTCGTTCGTGGCGTGGCGCGCCTCCGTTCCGATCCGGACAAGAGTTTCCTGAAGGGACGGAGCGCCCGCGAGCTTATAGGCACCGTTCAATCTGGCAACTAAGGTCTTTCTGTCGAATGAGGCAGCATGCCCCTCGGATACCCGGACCAGTGCGAGAAGCCGTCTCCAAAGGTCATCCGCTCGGGCGCGCTCGGATGGTTGAAGATGATTAGCCAAGCTCACCACGGTCTGCGCATCCGTCACCGCTCCGTCATGCATCAGGTCGAACCGAATCAAGACGAAATGGGAGAGCAGGTTATGGGTGGCTACGTCGAGTTCGTCTTCGGGTAACTTGGTGGAAAGGATATCCCTGACGGCATCAAAGAAGGTTCGCTTGTTCCCCGCAACACCGTCAGTGTGGAGCTTCGTTTTGAACTGAGCCGAGTCATGCTCCGACCGTGCCCATTCGCCCAGGGTCTGGAAGTCGCGCCTGCTACCCTCGGCAATCTCGCCCGTGGCTATTCCCACCCGGTCCAGTCCGAGATGGAATCCCGCACCCGTAGCGGTCGCATGAGCGCGTAACACGGTGCCCCTAAAGTCAGTGTTGGTGGCGGCGGCACTGATGGTGATTGAGCGCTTGACTTGGAGGCTGAGACGTATTGAGATGCCATCTGCTCCCTCGCCCTCGACGATCACGTCATCAAGAGGATGGCCGAGTGGGCCATGTTGAACTGACAAACGCTTCACTCTCCTGCCAGGAAGTCCGGGCGCGGTCGTCTCGCAGAGAAGTGCCGTAGCGTATGCGGCGGCCACACCATCTTCAAAAGTAAAGCCTGTTCCGCCGGTAAGTTCGGGGCTCGCAGCAGCGGCTAGGCCGCCATCAACATTGCCTTGAGTTTGCCCATCGGCAGCAGGAGTAGTAGGAAGACCGGTTGTCATCTTAGAAGTATACCTTGCCACTAACCACCGCGATAAAAGGTCGCCTCAAAAATTATTCAGAGTAGCGTATTCGAAACTTGGGAAAGCGGACGCTTGAGACAGACATTCATCTATAAGTTACCACTGATGGTCCGTACGTCGGTTTTAATACAAGGAGCGGTCATGCCGGCATCCCAGCGCAGAGGTCTGCAATGGCCGAGGAAGCGCCGGTCGGGCGCACAGTATTAGTCGGCAGGTTGTCAGCCAAATCCGTCATCTGGCGGGCGTCATTCAGACTTCCGCTAATGGCCAAAAGCAGCCCGTCTCCTCTTCGACAGACCAACCATTTGAATGGCCGCTTCGCTCTGAAAACTGTCCGACAACCTGCGCGCGCGACTCGGCTAGTGCCGTCTTTCGACTGCGGACAATCAATCGGCTGTTAAACTTTACAGCTAAGACGTTGATTGATCGACTGGATCTTGTTGCGAGCACATTTAAGTACCTTCTCTGCGAAGCTCCGCTCGCTGATATCTGGCTCGCCATCGAGCGACGGGACACCGCCGAGTAGCAGCCCGAAAGCGTTGATGCGCTGTCCCATGACGCCGACGGCCTTTTCGTCGCGCGTGCCACCGAACATCGGGTACGCGTAGCAGATCGGTCGGCCTGTGAGGGCCGCCCAAGAATCGACACGACGCACGCGCCCATTGCGCTGCAGTGTCCGAGCGGGGCTGGGGTCGAGCTCGTAGTGGATGAGGTGCCGGCAGCAGCGATGCAGATTAACGCCCTCGCTCAGGCGATCGGTTGTGACTAGCACATCGGGCCCGAATGGGCTATTGAAGAGTGCAAGCACGATGTCGGGTTCGCCGGTATAGAGTGTTTTCGACCGCTTGCTGGGGTCGTCGTGGCTCCAAGCGCCCATCACCCGAAGCCCGTCGTCTAGGCGTCCAGGGAAGTGCGAGAGTTCGCCGTGAAAGGTTCTCTGCTTCTTCGCGATCCTCCCCAAGAGGGCGCGTGTCGATGTGGACTGCATATCGAGGAGAGACTTCGTCAGAGTCATCGCCGCCTCGCAAATCGCCGGCACTCTGGAGCTGGAGCTTGCGTTGCGCGGCTTGATCGTCGCGAGCTGATATGCCAGATCCTTTGCGGTACCCGCCGGCTCACCAAGCCAGCCACCGATTTGCCCGCGCAGCCCGGGCGTGCAGAGCCAGTCGATGATCGGCGTCACAAGGGAATCCTTGATGGGCCGCAATGATGCCTCCCATGCTCCTCGCCACACCTTCTCGTGCGGACCAATCGGCGACACGCTCTCGACCTTAAGAGACTGCTCCAGCGCGCCTAGCAGCTCGCTCGCAGTGGCCCGGTAGTGACAGAACACGAGCACCTTCTCGCCAGCGTCCAGTAGCGGCCTGATCGCCTCGCTGGCCGCCGCACTTTTCGGGTGGGGCTGTGTGCGCCTAGCGCTCAGCGTATTCTTCGCCATCTTGATATGCCGGGCAGCGAGGTCGGTTTCGCCATTTGTCCGCTCCGCGGCTCGCTCAAGCTCGGTACCGACATGCTGCCAGCCGACGTGGAAGCGCGGGTCATTCCGCCGTTCGCCTTTCCGCTCCTGGGTGATCTGGAGGATGCGGTCCATCCGCAGCAACAGCGAGAGGTCCTCTTGCGTCGCCGGAGCTACGGGGATTTCCCAGGGCTCTGGACCAACAGCACCGAAGTGCTTCCGCTCCAACGCTGAAAGATCATCAATATCGTGACGAATGACATACGGCTGGAGCGCATTGGTCGCCGCTCGCGCAGCGCGCACGAGCCGCTCGGATTCGCAGTTGACGTCGTGCCCATCGCCGAGGTCATAAAGCCGCTTCAACTCTTCCGCGTAGTGACGCACCGGCTCAAGCTCAAGTTGGCTTGCGCCAACGAATTGCAGTAGTTGCTCCAACTCGGCTATCCGGATGCTGAATGGTGTCGCGGTGAGAATAAGTTTCCGCTTCGCGCAGTCGCCGAGGTTCCGGAGCGCCTCGTTGAACGCACTGCCGTCTCCTTTTGCGCGGTGCGCCTCGTCGATGATCATCAGATCGCACGCGGTGCGCCGCTCGTTATTGGCGTGGCTCTTGACTAGCGCGTGATGGGTCGCGATCTGAATGCGGCCCGCCTTCAGATTCCCTACATCGCCTTGCTTGATGCGGTCGCAGCTTGCGCCAAGGTTCTTCAGCATGGGTACATGGCGCTCAAGCTCTTCGGCCCAGCGCCGACGTAGAACCTCGTTGGGCGCATAAATGCGCACACGTCTGTCCTGGCAAGCGACTACCCACGCGACGAGCGCACCAACGGTCGTCTTGCCGAGCCCCACGTCATCGGCCAGCAGCAGGCCGCGTCCGTTCGCGAGGCGAGAGAGGATCTCCTTCGCGGTCCTGAATTGCCGTTTGAGCGGCTCCAACTGGAGGCCGCCTGTCTCGCGTGCGATGTACCGAGCAGGGTTGCCAAGAAAGCGCCACCGCCGAGCGTCGATCTGAAAATCGTCCATCAGGCCTCCTCGTGGAGGCGCCAGCCAAGTTCCTTGGCCACGAGTTCACCTGCGACGCCCTCGCGCCCCGCGTAGAGCGCGCGCAGTTCCTCCCCGTCCAACCGCACACGCTCAAGGAGCATTGGGTCACTCGCCGCTTCCTTAAGCGCAACTCGCCACTTGTCGATTACGCTGAACGCGGCGCGCGCCACGATCCACGCCTGAACGGAGTAATCGGTCGCGGGCGCGCCGATGCGCGGCAAACGGGGCACGCGGCCCAAGCCGGGAATAGTTTCGAGATCGACGATTGGGCCTCCGTAGCGCTCAAGCAGAAAAGCCTCGCGCAAGGCCCTAGCGAGGTCCGGGTCAACTTCAGGCAGCGGCGTCTTGGCAAATTCGATAGGAGAACGAAGGTCGAGAATGTTGACCATCAGCGTTTCGGTGCCTTGTATAAACTGTGCGGTGAGCGGCGGGTGCGCCGGGTCGTTCCACGGAGTGCTAGCAACACCCGCAACGAGAGAGAGGTTTTTCTCAGATCTGCCCGTAATGGTGACGAGGGCGGTGACCGGCGTGTCGAGGTCCGAGCTGCGCGCGCGTAGCAGGACGCGCGTCCCGTCCCAACTGGCTTCGACCCACTCTAGCGCGGACATGCGGTCAGAGTCGGTGGGATCAACGCAGAAGGGAACGGTGTCGGGCGGGTCGAACGGCTCGCCAAGTGTTTCAATGTCAGTCCACTCGGACTCGAAGACGACGCCGAGTTCAAAGTTGCGCGGCGAGGTCTTCCCGGCACCCCACGCTGAGGGGCTCCAGTTTGCCGATGTCACGAGAAGTCGGCGCTTTCGTCGGCTTCGGAGTAGGTAGAGTTTCGCGTGGCTCCAGCGAGCATCGGCATCGCGGCGCCGCTCGGTGAAACGTGCCTCGCTTGAAAGGCATTCGACCTGAACGCCGTTTGCCGCCAGCGTTGCGTTGGCATTGGTTGAGAGTGCCCAGCCCGACGTCGCAGCCCATGGATGTTTCGTGGAGATCCACTTGAGATGGACCTTGCTGAGGGGGACTCCCACGTCGTTGCTCCAAGTCGAGAGCGTTCGATCGCTCCACTCGCCAATGGTCGGAGTAAGTACATGGATTTCAGACGGCTCGAACTGCTTGAGCTGACGAGCAGTGCTCTTCTGACCGGGAATGCTCGCGACGAAAGTGACATCCGCCGGGCACTCCACGTGGCCGAGCAAGGTGACGAGGCGCTGGATTCGCGTCGCGGCGGTGTCACCTGCGGATACACCGAGTGCCTCGAGAAATGGCACTAAGATCCCCCAGGTTCCGCGCCTTTTTTTGCTAGTACGTCCGCCCAGCGGCAAACAAACCTGCCAACCCGCCTGTATTTGGTCCTTGAAAGCCGAGGTCGTGAGGTTCGTGGACGAGACGTATAGTTCGAGGCGCTCCTCGCCGTCGACCTTCCAGTGGAAGGCCCAGAGCTTAGCGTGCTGCACGGCGCGCGACTTCGCACCAACGATGAAGTGGCTCACATAGCGCCAAAGCCACGGGTACTGGGAATCCTCCCTTGCTACACGTGACGACGACGAGATGACGGTCAGCCTGCCGTGCCGCGCTTCGAGGGTTGTACCCATCTCGCCGAAGAACAGGGTGCGCTCCTGGATCTCCTGCGAGAGTGAGTGGCTCGTGCCGAGCAGCGACGGCAGCAGGTGCTCGACTAGGAGTCTGGCGTCTGGCTGCTCGAAGCTTGTCAACCACGCCTCTTGGAGCAAGCCTCCTGGAGGGGGAGTGGGAAGGACGTCTTTCCAGCTCGGCGCGGTCACAGGGCGTCACCGTCCTCATCGTCAGGCTCGTGCTGCGCAACGACATCGAACTCGTTCCGCGCAACAGCGTCAAGCACATTGTTCATCTTCGCGATTCCGCACTGGGCCGCTAGGCAACTCAGCGGCCTTAGTCGGAAGCGGTAGTCGCTCGCCGCGATGCCGGTGTCAGCCACGAGTGGGACCATCTTGCCAGCCTGTTTGCGGAACCACCGTCGGCCTCCGCCGTACTTGTGGTGATGCTCTGCCAGCGCTCGCAGTTGATCGACCGGCGTCCTGGCGGCGCGCATGGCTTCGGCAAGCTGCGTCACCACGTGATCGTGTGGGAATGCGCTCCCGCCGGGCGCGCCAAGCCAAGCCAAGCCCGCGTCTCGAACGAGACTGAGCCTCGATTGCAGCTCTGTCGATCGCGCCAGCGTCTTGACGGCGGGATCCTGCTTTGCGTCGTCGTGATTAATCTCATCCCAGAGCCCTCGCATTGCGTGCATAGCGGCATCGGCAAAGCGCGAGAAGGATGGAAGCGGCGCGAGCGACGCGGGTCCAAGCTTCTTCGAGAGCGCGCTGGAGTTGGCGAGCACGTCGCACAGATCAGCATGCGACCTCGTTCCTTTCGCGTTGGCCAGTGCCTCTGCGGTGACGCGGCGAGTGGAATCGTCGCTGAACAGCGCGGGCTTAAGCAGGTCGCGTTCTTTCTTGGGCAGCAGATGGGTGACGGCTTCGTCAGGCGTAGGCAAGAAGCCACCTGTTTTTACCCAGGACGGCCAACCGTGCTCCACCCAGTACCGCGGCTCGTCGCCACTGTTCCAGTGGCTCCACCTTGTGCCGTTCTCGAAGTGCTCCTGTTTGAGTTGTGCATCAGGAGGGAGGCTGTCGTTCACGAGGTCCGCGAGCTTAAGGCCGATGGTGTCGGGCGTCCACCCGTCGCCCATCGTCAGCCCCGGGGCGGTACGCAGGACCACGCGGTATGCGCCGTACGTGCCAATCTGTCGGTAGCGGCGGAACTGGTCCGGACTCATCGCAAAGTTGGGAAGCTGGCGGTCTGCCGTGCGCCAACGCTCGATGCTGCGTCGCCCACGAAGCTGGCCGGTAGTCTGGCCGAACTTCAGCGTGCGGTCTATCCAGAGAAGCTCGAGAGGACGAAGCCACGCATACCGGGCGCGCTGATCGTCACGTCCAGAAAGGTCACGGCCGCCGGCGTTCGTCCACACGACGTGCGACCATTTGAGGCACCAAGAGAGGAGGGAAATCCACCTCGCATCGGAGGTGGCGTTACTCAGGCCGGGCGCTAGCAGGTCCGCGAAATAGTCCGCGCCCGCGCGAAAACCGAGCGCATCGCCGCGCCGGATCGACACAGGGTCCCAGGGAGCCGTAAAGTACCAATCAGCGCTCACAGATCTTTCCTTTCTATGCTCGGAATGCCCCCGGACAGTTCATGTCGAATATCCAAAACCGCATCACCAAATCCTAGTAGCCACCACTCTAGCATGGCGCTATCAACCATGAAACATAGTGCTCGGTCGAGTGACAGCTAACTATTGAACCTAAAAACGCAGTGGACTCCACTTCCTGGTAAGCTAAAGCGCGGCTGTAGGCGGGCTAGCGGCGGTTTTTGCCGCCACGGAGGACTCACCCAATGGGTGAAGCGAAACGGAAGGCTTTAGAGACCCAAAAACCGGTAATACTCGATACCTTCTGGGGCCGTATCCACGTCGAATGGGATCCGGCGGCTTGCTGTCACGCCGCTTAGGGCTGCTCTTCTTTATCGAGTTCCTGAAGGTTAGTGGATTGTTCGATGCCTGGGTCAAAGATTGCCCTTTGATCTATTCCAGTAACAACGTGACAGTAGTAAAAAATAGGGGGGCGGGTGACAACACCTTTCCAGAATTGGAAGTCGAATTTGCTTCGTGCCCGTGAACTGGACGCTCCAGACGGTCGTCCGTTGTACGATTATCGTCTTGAAGAATCCGAATTTTTGTCTCTTGAGATGCTACTTAGGGACCGGCTCTCTCAGTATCAGCCCTTGACACCACTTGGCATGATTGGGGCGCATCTTACTGGATTCCCCGCTCTTTTTGTCCTGTATGCCGCGGAATGGTGGCGGCAAAAGTACGATGGCTCGGGCTGGTCGTGGGAGCCGATTCTGCGCGACCTTGGCGCTGACGCCGATGGGTGGAGTCAGGCGCAGCGCAGCGCGTGCGTCGCCCGGGGATTGCAGGATTGGCACTTATCACTGCGTGCGGCGGGTGGGCTGCGCTATCTGGGGACGATCGCCTTGCAAGGCGGGTTGCCCATGCGGCTTCTTTCCGAAGCAAAAGGGGGCCTCGGGCGGCTGTTGCGTAGTGTGCTCAAAGAAGCTGCCAAATCGGTGGTGACGACGAAGGATATCCAGGGATGGGTACAGAGCCTGGATCACTATCTCCCTCGCACTTATCGACAGACGGAGATTTACGTGCTGCTGGCCGAGGTGGTGGCGACTGTCCTGCACCTTAAGGAGGAAGCCGGGCTCACGCAGAGCGCGGGCGCCATTACGCAACTTGAGAAATGCGTCCCCTTTTGGCGGAAGCGTTTTCCCTTGCCGGTAGGGGATGCAGACGCGCAGGGGCTGATTGAGCAACTGATTCAGGATGCGGCGGCGGTCAAGCTTGAGCGGCAAACGAGGCTCTTTCCTGTGGAGCGCTTCATGGAGAAAGATCAGGACGGGTTATGGCGCCTGCACTCCAGCTTGACGTTGCCAGATGTGGTTGCCAGCGGCATGTTGGCGGACCTTTTTGTCAGAGAACCCGCTATGTTGCCGCGTTTTCTTGAATTGACACTGGTGGTCGCGGATCGCTCGCAAACAACATCGCTGCGGCAGCTGGCGGGTCACGAAAACTACCGAGTCGAGCGTCGCCTATTGAGTGCTTTAGACGCCGATGCAGCTGAGGAGCACGTGCTGCGCCTTTCCGCCGCCGATGGTCGGGTTTGGTCTATTTCCGCACCGCGAGGAGAAGAGCTGGACGATGGCCTGCCCTGGGTATTCGATGCTGGAGGCGAGTCACCCAAACTACTACGCCAGGGAACAGGATCTGTGGTAACTAACGAAGCCCTGGTGGCAATCCCGCCGGGTTGGGCCGCTATTCCCGGCGACGAAGGGGTGGCTACTTTTGAGGGGCCCCTGTGTTTGCCAACGAGGCAATTGTTCCGGGTTCGCGGGACGGTACGTTTTTCCAGTAGCCAGGATATTATTTGCCGTATTCGCACCGGCCGTGCTGATACCAAGGAGGAACACTATGAGTGGGTTGGGCACCGTCTTTGGCAAGAGTTTATTCGCCCCAGTATGGCTTTTCTTGGCAAGCCGCGTCTCTATAAAATCGATGAAGATGGACGCTCTCAGATCGTAGCGGGCGAACCAGGTTGGCGTCCCTTGGGTACAAGAATAACGCCTGGAAGCGTGCCTATTGGTCCGGTCGAATTGTGGTACCCAGCCACGGGCGAGATAAGACACCGTGCCCGGATGGTCATTCTGCCCACTGCCACCACTCTGCGGCTAGAATTCCTGGATGCAAACTCCGGCCGCATTCACCTGGATAATTGGGGCGCCACGAGTGTCCGGGTGCTGTCCTCAATAGTGGCGGCGGATTTCATCTGTTCGGGAAGCGATTTGGCGATATCGGTCAAGATGCTGGCGGAGGCGCGTGCGCCCGAGTGGCTCGAATTTGATGTGTATTGGCCCCATACCCCAACGGCCGTGCGGGTGCGCCTGCCCTATCCTGCGCGAGGCGCCCGAATCTTCGGCCCCAATGGCAAGGAGCTGTTGCCAGGAGTTTTGGTGGCTGCCAACCAGCTTGGGGGTGTCCGCATGCTCGGCTTGGGTGGTAGCGCTGCGTCTATGCCGCGTATGGTACTTGAGTTTCGGCTGCTTGGGAGAAACCGGGATTCGACCCACGTTATCACCCCACCCATGAATTCTGTTCAGGCGGAAATTCGACTTCAGGATTACGTGGCGGAAATCGCCCACTTACTCGCTAATGATGACAGCCCTGATGCGACCATCGAGGTTGTATTGCGTGTTGGCGGTGACACCACTTCCAAATTGCGCATTGCCCGATACGCATGTCGTATGGAAAAAGAACATGGGCAGGTTTACCTGGATGCAGGTGGGCGACAGGGGATGACACCGGATGCGCTTGCTGCATTACCCGTCATGGCTCTGCGGCTCGAAGCGCCCGAGGAGGAGGCTCTCAGGTTGGTCGCGCGCGATTCTCAAGGGGTTGCGACCGGCGTGTGGGACTTTGCGCCGCCAACACGAGAAGCCGGTTCCTGGTTGATATTTCCAGCATCGGGTGCCGACCCCCTATTCCGTCCAATCCTATGGACAATTAGCGGCGACATCGAAGTGACCGGACCTGTTGCGCGTGCAATCGTGGTGGTTGATTCGAGCGATCGGGAAAGAGCCCTGGATGTAACAGTTCAGGCAATGGCTGCAGATTTTCTGGACCCCGGCTGGCAGGACATAGAACGCCTCGCTGGCCAATTAGGACATCTCCCGCTGGTGATCTTGGATTTGTGGCGTCGTCTGGCCCGTTCGGCAGCGGGTATGGCGGCGCTAGCTATGCGTTATACCACATTACTACCCGGCGGTTTTCTTGAGCGATTTTCACTGGAGTTACCTTTCTCATGGGAAGCGGTGCCGGTCATTGCGTGGTGTAGGGCGATCGAACAGCTGAAACAACAATGCGATACTTGGTGTGGAGTAGCGAGCAGCACAGTTTTTGGCTCTCACATCGAAAATCGTATTACCGAATTAAGTTCTCTCCACCCGGCAATAAATAATCTCCTCGGCTTCGCGCGTGCTGCGGCAACTAAAGACATGCCGAAGGAGATTCGCGCGTTCCGGCAACTAGGTGTTGATGGTATAGGTGGGCTGCTGTTTTCCGGTGACCAGAGTCCTTTGCAAAGGTTGCTGAGAAATCATGCTGACGTTGGCAGTGGTGCCGGGCAGTGGCCGACAAGCTTCAACGATCGCGTTGCCGAGGCACGCAAGCATCGATTTCTAGCCAGCCTGTTGTGTCAGCAGAGCTTTGGATTTCAGGAAGGGCTTATCAACTTGCCCATTCTGTTGGCCTTTCAGGCCGCGACTGGTGATACCAAGGAGTGGTTCGAAAACCCAGATCTAACTCATGACTTGCGTATTCATAGGGCATTCGATCCCGACTGGTTTACGGATGCTTATAATCTAACCATGGCTCGTTGCCTAGCAGCCGATCTGATAAATACTGAGGCGTCCTTATGACCCGTTCTTATTTCGCCGATCTTCTGCCTCAATTAGCGGAGCGCACAAAGCTTTCGGTCATCAGCCGTCTGGGATTTGCCAACGTTCCATTGCGCCGCCATTTGACGGAGATGTTCTCTCGCTCTTATGGGGAGCTAGGTAGCTTTCTTGCTGATCCGACATTTGAGGCGGTGTTCGGGTGGCAGGTCGCAGGGCCTTCCATGCATGAGCTTGCCGGACGTTTACTGACGTCTGCCTTGGTGGATGCGATGGACGCACCGCCCAAGGAATTGGCAGACGATTATCGCTTTGCAAGAGATCAGCGGCCCTACAGACACCAGCTTCAGGCTTGGGAAATTCTCGCCCAGACGACGCCGCAGTCCATTGTGGTGGCAAGCGGCACTGGTTCCGGCAAGACCGAATGTTTCATGGTGCCGATTCTCGACCGGCTCGCACGCTTGCGTGAAGAGGGGGATAGCGGCCGAGTCGGTGTAAGGGCCTTGTTTCTCTATCCGCTCAATGCCTTAATCAACAGTCAACGTGACCGGCTGCGGGCATGGACTCACGCTTTTGGTGGCGATATCCGATTCTGTCTCTATAACGGCAATACTCCTGACAAG
Source organism: Pseudomonadota bacterium (assembly GCA_021840785.1). Next base: position 6,424 of record JAKBXD010000005.1, on the reverse strand, counting down.
GCTCGTGAAGATGCGCGAAAGGCGCATCTTCACGAGGTCATGGATCGGGAGACCCTGCGTGATTCGCCGCCGCCTATTTTAGTTACAAACGTGACCATGCTGGAATATATGCTGGTACGCACCATCGACAGACCTATATTGGATCAATCTCAGGGGAAACTGGAATGGGTCGTCCTCGATGAGGCCCATTCCTATATGGGTTCTCAGGCGGCTGAGGTGGCGCTCTTGATCCGGCGCGTGTTATTTGCTTTTGGAGTACACCCGGAAGAGGTGCGTTTCGTGGCGACATCCGCCACAATCGGCGACCCCAACGGCGAAGCGGGGCGCCTTCTCAGGCGCTTTTTAGCCGATGTGGCTGGGGTCGGGGACGACCGGGTTCATCTGGTGGTGGGGGAACGCTTTGTACCGAAACTGAACGGTGCGCCGCCCAAGCGGTTGGATTCTATCGAGGCGCTATGGGATTTCGACGAGGGCCGTGAAGTTTCGCCTCGACGTTACGAGGCATTGGCTAACCACGACGTAGCGCTCAAGCTGCGCGATCTTTTTGTGGCTGACCCAGGGAAGCCTCCAGTAGCTAGGTTGTCAGAGGTGTGTACTGCTATTCGTGGCCCCAGCGCGCCTCTTACGCGAGAAAGCCAGTATGAAGCATTACGTTGGATCGATTTACTGACCGGCACACGGGACAACGATGGGCATAAGACCCATGGCGGCACGCCGTTCTTGCCATTGCGTGCCCATCTATTCCATCAAACCCTTTCCGGTCTGTGGGCTTGCGCCGACCCGCATTGCCCCGAAAAGGGCCATTCAAGGCTAGACGACGTGCTCTGGCCCTATGGGCATGTGTTTCTGGACCCGCGCAAGCACTGTGGCTGCGGCAGTCCTGTTTATGAAGTTGTTAGTTGTGGCGACTGTGGAGAGGTTTACTTGCTGGCCGGAGAATCAGGGGGGTATCTGACCCATCTTCAGGCACCGGCGGCAATCGACGAGTTTGAGTTGGAGGCAGAACCGGAGGATGGCTCCAATGAGCTTGACGAGGACCAAGATGATGAGCCTTCCGTCGGGCGTCAACGAAAGGTACTCATTATCAATCGCGCGCTGCCACATGTCGGCGATCTCTCTCTAGATCGCTCTTTGCGCAGGATTACTGCGCCGGGGCTTGGTATGTTGCAATTATTGGCATACGAGGACGATGGTGATGGTCTGCTCTGCCCCGCCTGCGACGGACATGAAAAACCGCAAAAGCGTCTGTTTCGGCCCGGTCGCATCGGGGCCCCATTCCTTCTTGGCGGAATCCTGCCTACATTGTTGGAGTATGCCCCAGACGGTGATCAGCCAGCGGACCACCCCTGTCGTGGCCGACGCCTACTGACCTTCAATGATAGCCGCCAGGGCACGGCGCGCATTGCAGCGAAGCTTCAGCAGGATGCGGAGCGCAATCGTGTACGGGGTCTTGTGTACCATTTGGCGCTACAGCATGGGGGCGCACAATCTCGGCAGGAGACAGAAGAGTTACACCAGAAAATTGCACAGCTCCAGGGGGCGCTTGAGCAAGAAGTTCCCGCCGCGGCAAAGCAGTATCTTGAGGGAGAGCTTGATCGATACCGACAACAGCTTGCCGTGTCATCGCAACTCAAGCCGATCCCTTTTAATGATCTCGCGCAACACCTTGCCAATCAGGGGCAGGATTTCGACCGGATGCTGGTCCACTATCGGCGATTTTCTCCCGAAACTTTTGGCAGTGCCAATGGCCCGGGGGAGCTTGCGCGCATGTTCCTGGTGCGAGAGTTCGGGCGGCGGCCAAAGCGCCTGAATAACTTAGAGACGATGGGATTGGTGGCGGTACGTTACCCGGCTCTGGAAAAAATACATAATGTCCCTGGCGACGTGATACAGGCAGCAGGTTTCTCTACCGGCGACTGGCGTGATTGTCTCAAATTGTGCATAGATTTTTTTGTCCGATCCGGCGGTTCCCTGGCAATTCCAGAGTCATGGCGGAACTGGCTTGGCATGCCGTTCCCGCCATCCCAAATTGTGGCGCGTGATGAGCGTGATGTAGCCCGCTATCACCGTCGCTGGCCACGCGCCAAGCGCAGTGGGCGACAAAGCACATTAGTCAGGTTGTTGGCCTATGTCTTAAAGGCGGACATTAAAACTGCCCACGGCGAAGACAGGGTCGATGCCGTACTGCAGGCTGCTTGGGATGCGCTCCTTGCCGCCGGCCTGCTGGATAGGACAGCCGGCGGGTGTGTTGTGCTGCTCGAAAGATTGGCCTTTGCACCAATGGATCACGCATGGGTATGCCCATTCACTCGTCGCTTTCTCGACACAACCCTTCAGAGCGTGACCCCTTACCTTCCACGGCACACCGCTTATGATATTGCTCAATGCAAGCCGGTCGTTCTCCCTCTCTACGACAGACCGTTTGGTGGCGTTACTGATGAGCTAGAGCGGGTCCGTCGAGGACGTGATTGGTTGGTTACGCATTCCGAAATTATAGATTTACGGGAACAGGGGTTGTGGTCAGATTTGAATGACCGTGTGATTGAGTTGGCCCCGTTTTTTACCACGGCTGAGCACTCTGCCCAGCAGGATTCGCAAAGGCTTAGCGCGTACGAAAAAGCCTTTAAGGCGGGCGATCTGAATCTCTTGTCTTGCTCTACAACTATGGAGATGGGCATCGATATTGGCGGCATGTCGATGGTGGCAATGAACAACGTTCCACCTCACCCAGCTAATTATCTTCAGCGCGCAGGCCGTGCCGGTCGGCGACGTGAGTCTCGTTCGGTCGTTATGACCTTGTGCAAGTCTAATCCACACGATCAGGCTGTGTATGACAATAGCCGTTGGGCTTTCGATGCCGCTCTGCCTGCACCACATGTCTCACTAAATAGTACAGTTATCCTCCAGCGGCATGTAAGTGCATTTTTGCTTACCCACTTTCTGGGAGAGCATCTCGGAGCAAGCAACCAGGATAAGACTAAGCTTACTTGCGGCTGGTTTTTCGCCGACAGTACGCAGATGGCTGAGCGATTCACCGCGTGGTGCCGGGATTTCGATCCGGATAGGTCGAGCAGATTGGCAGATGGTTTGCGCCAGATTGCGCGCCATAGCGCGTTTGAGGGACATAGCTCAGTGCGCCTTGCCCGTCAGGCAGCGGATTCGATGGATCTGGTCCGCGGGGCCTGGATGGCAGAGTGGGCAGCTCTGTGTGTGCAGGAAAGAGAAACGAAAGGTAAGGGTGAGACTGATCCCGCCTACAGAGCTGTGCTGTTGCACAAGGAGAGGATGGCCGGCGAATATTTGTTGCGTGAGCTTGCCACGCAAGGTTTTTTGCCTGGGTATGGTTTCCCGACGCATATTGCGTCTTTCGACAATCTGACTAGTGGGCAATTCCAGAGAATAAGGGCGCAGAAGGATATTGGCCGGGAGGACAACCGTTATCGTCGGCGTGAACTCGCTAGCCGGGATCAAGTGACAGCGCTGCGCGAGTATGCTCCTGGTTCCGAGGTCGTAATGGACGGGCTGGTTTATCGTTCTGCAGGTATTACTTTGAACTGGCATATTCCAGCGACGCAACAGGATGTTCGCGAGATCCAGGATATCCACTTTGTATGGCGCTGCCATCATTGTGGCGCAAGTGGCTCTAACCATAACCTCGATGCCAGTAGACACTGTCATGAGTGTGGCAGAGACATCCGTCCCGATGATATGCGTGAGGTTCTCGAGCCGGCAGGATTTGCGGTAGATTTCTACGAGGAACCGGACAACGATATTACCACGCAGCATTTTATACCCGTGGAAGCGGCTTGGATCAGCGTCCAGGGTGACTGGCTTCCGTTGCCAAATCCAGACCTTGGTCGTTTTCGCGCTACGACCCGCGGCCACGTTTTCCACCAATCTCGTGGTCTCCATGGGGAGGGGTACGCCCTCTGTTTGGCTTGCGGCCGTGCTGAGCCGATGGTTCCTGATCAGCCACTTCCGGTCGGTTTCCAGAAACCCCACCGTAAATTGCGTGGTGCTCGTGCAGGTGAGACGCAATGCTCAGGTAGTCACGAACCCTGGAAGATTAAGGCTAGGCTGACATTGGGTCACGAGACCTACACCGATGTTATGGAACTGCAACTCAAGGCGGAAAATGGGGTTTGGCTGCATGATGGAATCGCTGCGTTAACTTTGGCTGTAGCCTTGCGTGACAGCATGGCCGAGTTACTGGGGGTACAGGCCACCGAACTGGGCTGTGACGTAAAGGAGGCTAAACCTGAGGCGGGAATCAAGTGCCATTCGATCCTGATATTCGATCGATTTGCGGCCGGTTATGCATCAAGCGCCGACCGCTGTATCGAGCGGGCGTTTGCCGGGGCCCGCAAGCGTTTGAATTGTAGCGCCAACTGTGACAGTGCTTGTCCTCATTGCGTGCTGGACTTCGACCAAAGATTTGCGGCCGACCGCCTAGACCGGCGGGCGGCTTTGGGTGTATTGACAGACGAATGGTTGAATGCCATGGCCCTTCCGGACGACATGGCTTATTTCGGTCCTATCTCTCACCCGGAGTATGTGCGTCTGTCGGAGGCCATTTGGCGTGAAAGTAACAGGGATGGAGCGGGCCAGGTCCGACTCTTTGGTGGAGGCGTAATTGAGGAATGGGATATTGGCCTATCCCCTCTGCGGCACCTTGCGTACCGTTTAGCTGGTCAGGAGCGGGAAGTTAAGATTGTTGTTCCGCAGTCCTGTGTTGAGTCTGCGAATGAAATAGACTTGTTCCTTTTGTCTAGCTTGGCCGATCACCCTAGAATCGAAATGGCTGTGGTGTCTGAGATGCCGGTTACTAACGGGGGCGCTATACTTGCGGAGGTTCTAAGCAAGGCTGGGAGTACGAGGTGGGCTAAGGGTGACGCATCGGCAAGCACGTTTGGAATAAACTGGGGAACTTCGAAAGGGCCATTGATTGCAGGAAATGGTCTAGCGCCCCTAGTGCTTAACGACAAGCGCATTTCGGCCGAGGAACTACGTCCGCGCTCCGCCGAACCAGGTGATCGAGAAATAGAAATCCACCATCAGTTGGATGGTCCCCTTCAAGGTTTCGGCCGACGTTTCTGGGCAATGCTAGTCGAGCGGCACCCTGCAACAGAGACACTCTTGTCGGATCGCGACAAAGACGTCTCTCGTATTAGGTACCAAGACTGCTACCTTTTCACCCCACTATCGCTGGCGCTTCTGGCAGAGCTTATTGTCGGTCTGCGCGACCAGGTTAGCCCTGAACGGTGGGCGAACCCGACGGTAAACATTGCGACGACCCAGCAACGAACAACTGGAGAAGGGATTCCACGTAATGTGGTTTGGGCCGATTGGGCGGATATGGGACTGCGCGATCAAGTGGCAGCGCATGCCATCACTTATCTAGGGGTTGATGTGGAACTGCAGGTTGCCGGGAAAGCGACGACTCAGCATGGCCGTCTCCTCGAGATCGATTTCAGTTCTGGACAACGGTTGACAGTCCGACTGGATCAAGGTGTGTCATATTGGCGTGCTGCGGCTTCCAGTCAAGGTGGGCGTGCTTCGTTAATATTTGACTTCAGCCTTGATCCCGAAGATCAGGGTAGGCGGGTTGCGGAAATGGTAGTGCATGTGGAGGGGGCTCTTCACCCGACGGAGGTCTTCGTTAAGGTAAGGTAGAGGCCGGTCTTGGCATGTAACTTTACACCCTCCTCACCGGTTGCAGGGATACACCCTATACTCCTCTCTGCGCTTTGTCCGTACGTGGTACCAGATCAGGCTACCGTTGCACCCGAAGAGAGTTGCGTGTGGACGACGGATCCGACGCATGAGGTTACGCTGGCCTTGCCTTGGCCAATTGGGCGCGGGTAGGAACATTAAGATTAACGCAGACTATGGGTGGGGGAGAGGTATTTCGACGTGTGACCCCAACTATGTTGGGCAGCGCATTTGTATCAGCATGTCGCGTGCGCAAGCCATAAGGCCTCACACCATGGGCTCCGGTGTCCGCAATGCGGGACAAAGCCGACGATCTTCCAGAAGCAGGAAAATGACCGGTCAGGTTCGATAGCCATAGACCCACGGCTGCCGGTTAGTCATCATAAATTTTGCGGCAGGTCCGCAACGTAAAGCAGACATAACCCTACCCTTGTAACATCAACATTTGGTTTGAGTGGCTCGGAAGTTGACAGCGAAGTGGGTTTTCTTGTGTCCTCTGGAACCATAGTCAAACAGGATGAAACGCTTGCACCTTATCGATGAAGGTCGCGTCTTGGTGCGGCGGTCGTCACAACGTTAGAGTCACCCCAGCTTGGAGACATTGCTGGCCCTAGCCTACAAAGGGAGGCCCCCCGGCTCTGCCGGGGAGGCAGTAAAAGTTTGACAAATAGGGGAGTCCATCGACGAAACTCCCATTCGTGAGCCGCCAAGC
>JAKBXD010000133.1 GCA_021840785.1 Pseudomonadota bacterium | reverse complement strand
AAAACGTCAGGTCTAAAGCCGCCGTGAATCAAGTGCAGGAGCAACCGATGAATCAGCCGCCACCCGATCTGGCGAAAGTGGCGAAAATGCTGCATCACCCCTTTCCAGGATGGTTGGGGGCGATGGTTGAATGCTATGTCGTGGCCCGCGGCGGTGCGGTGACTCCAGGACTTTTTGGCCGAGATATTCAGTTTCCAGACGGAGAGGTTGTGCGGGGCGCAGTATTCCGTAAGCGCGATATGACCGCCGAAGGAACGTACCTAGGGCTGCACGATCCCCGAATCGCCCAATTGGTGGACCAGTTGCCGCGCATGACGCCGGAAGAGGTCATTATGCGGGTGAGTTCTCCACAATTTCCCGCGGGATTGCGAGGGCGGTTTAGCCTGTGGCAATTGACGTTATCGGCGGGCCCGCGCACACGGTCGCGGATTGTTCCTCTCTTTGTGAGTGAACAGGGACAGGTATACCGCACAACAGCCCAGAAGGTTTGGGAGCAGGTTGGAGGACTGGATTTCGAGGCATCGCTCGCGATGAGTCAAGTCCTTGATGAGCCGGCGTACCGTGAACTCTCCCGTCTGGCAGAAATGGAGGCGGAATCCTCCTATCGCGCACTGATGGCGGAGCATCGGCAGTTTCTAACCCAAGAACGGGATAAGGCGCGTACTGCCTTTAACATTCGTAAGACACTCGCGGAACGAGTGGGACTGCGCGAAGTGCGAGCTTTTCGCATCAAGGCGTTAGAAACGGAACTGGCGCAGCGTCTAGAAGCCCTCGGCGCTATGGAGCACGTGACGCCCACACTGTTTCCGATTCTCGTGGTCGAGGTGAGCGCACCATGAGTTGGCGCGATGCATTGCAACGGATAGTCCTGGGACGTATGAGCCGTGTGATGGTGGCCTCCGATCCGGACGGACTTTTGCTGGACGAGCAGTTGCTGGCCGCTTTACGGGAAGCGGACATCATGGTCATCACCTATGATGATCCCATTCGGTTTCGGTTGATCTATGAAGAGGATTTTCGCGGGCTGTGGGACCGTGGTGAGATTACAGCGCATTTGCTCGTGCGCTCTGCGGATTTTGATCTGCAGCACATGCCTTATGACATCAGCGAACGCAACGAGCCGCTGTACCTCACTTTAGACCAGTTGTTTGCCCAGTATGACAGCAGAGTCCTTCGGGAGTTGGATTTGCGGACGTATGACGCGTTGTGGATGGCTGGTCAGAACGGACACGGACCGCGTATGAGCGAGGAGGAGACATGCCGCACGGTAGTGCGAACATTGTACGCGGTGGACCCGTTCTTGGTCCACTCCTCAGACGATCTGGCTGCTCTGATTACCCGCGTCCATCAAGGACCTTGGGCGTTAACACCGCGCTTGGCGCAGTGGATGGCAGCGGTCGCATCGCATCAGGTGGACGTTTCTTGGGACCTGGAAGATTTTCTGCTGTCGCCATTCCATTGGCAAGAACATCTGCACCAGGAATTGTCCGGGGAAAATCGTCCTTGGATCTGGCAAGTGCGCTACTGGCTGCACACCTTAGGGGCCGAAACGCATGTTGAACGTGATGCCGTGGTCCTGAGTGCCCCCACAGTGGAACACGTGCAGGACTTATTGAACCGCACGCATACCGTGGGCATGGATTGGCTGGAAACGGCCTATGATGTGGCCACCGTATATTTGGCGGCCTATTTCGATGATTCTAATGCCATATCTCAAATGTCTTCCGTCGACGCGGCCTTTGATACATGGGTTTTACAGGATTACGGATTGCTGCAAAGCCTGCCAGCGTTGCCACAGCCCAAAATGGTCCATCATATTCCGGCGTGGATGGCACACACGCGCCACACCGAGGAAAAATGGGTGTTGTTGGTCATGGACGGACTGAGTTTACCCGAGTGGATTTATATACGGCAGTTCTTGACGTTGGACCGCTACCATCTTCACGAACAGGCGGCTTTTGCATGGGTCCCTAGTCTGACAAGCATTTCTCGCCAAGCGATTTTTTCGGGACGTATTCCTCGAGAATTTTTGGGATCACCATATTCGACTCAAGGCGAAGCCAAAGCTTGGCAGATGTTTTGGCAAGACCAGCACGAAGCGCAATACCAAATCGGTTATCATAAGACGGTGGATCAAATGCTGCCAAACGAGTTCTTAGCGTGGCTGGATCACCATGATTTTCATCTTGTGGGTGCGGTGGCCAACATGGCGGATAAACTTGCCCATACCAACCAGATGGGGGAGAAACAGATATTGATGGATCTACGCCATTGGATTCAGGATACGGGGTGGTTGCCGCGGATCATCGAGGGCCTCATGGACCGGGGCTATCATCTAGTGTTGACCAGCGATCATGGCCATACTCCAGCGATAGGCGTGGGGAAACCCCAGAACGGAAAACTTGGTGAAACTAAGGGAGAGCGAGCGGAAATTTTTGAGTCGACCACGTTGCGCCGTATCGGGAATCCTCAGGAAGCCTGGGGTATTGATTGGCCGTGGACGTCAGGACTGCCTTCGGGGATGTTTCCCGTGCTCGCGCGACCGCATGAGGCATTTGTGGCTAAAAATACCCACGTGGTCAGCCACGGCAGTATAGGATGGGAGGAGCTAGTCGTGCCAGTGGTGATTATCGAACCATGATGAGTCCGCGGGTCGGCATTGACCATAAAATTCGGTGGGCAGATTTGGAGCTCGTCTACCAACAATGGTTGGCGGGTATGGAGATCTCGCCGACAACATTGATACCGCAATGGCAACATGTGCGGGGCCTGGCCGCACGAAAAAAAGCGGCCACCATTATGACGCGGCTGTGGAATCAGAAAAGGTGGCAAGAAGGCTCTTCGCGATCACTATTGTCCGAAACATTGCGGCTGCACCGCCTGCTGGGATATTGGGGTCTCTTTGTGGGCACGTACCCGTTTTATCAAGAGACGGCCAATACCGCTGGGCGTTTACTGGCCGTCCAAGAAGGGTTTACCACGCGGCAACTTTATCAACGGATGGCTGGTGTGTATGACGACTCGGAACGCACCCGCGTTGGGGTGAAGATGATTTTGGGATCTTGGGTAGATTGGCGTTTGCTGGAGCGTGTGAAAGTCGGGCACTACCGGATGGCATCGCGGATGACGGTTGACGAGCCGGTAGAGATAGCTTTTCTGACTCACGTGGCCTTGCGAACATCACACCAAGAACGCTTAATTTGGCACGACATTGCTCAATTTCCTTGGCTTTTCCCCTTCGATGTGGTCATGTCGCGTCGAAGTCAGATGAAGGAATTTGGACTGTCATTGGAGCAAAATGGCGCACGGGAATTAATGGTGGGGGAACGATAAATGTGGGATAATATTAGGGCTCTTCCGCACTTTTGGTCTAACGCGACAATTAATTAGCATAACTGGCCATCTGTTTTTCAGACACATACTATATGTGGTATCTACAATAAATACCATTGCCACATGCATGCCGCTAGTGCATTGTTCGTCACGAAGAATCCCCACTTACACCAAAAGTGCGGAAGAACCAATTCCGCATGATGAAAATGAGGAATTCTCCTGATGAATTTGGTCTATTCTATGGCTCTTCCGCATTTTTGGTGTAACGTGACAATTCACCAGCATAAATAGCCATTAGTTTCAGCGCGACACACTGCATGTGGTGCCAGTAATAAATATGAGCCCAAGATGCATGATGCCAGAGAAATGTGGTCACGTGGAATTCCCACTTACACCAAAAGTGCGGAAGAGCCTATTCTATTAGACTACGAACAGTGTAGTATCCGCCCCCGACCAAATCGGCAATCACGGCCGCGTTTTTGGGATCGTTCTTGGCGGGGCTATTGCCCCAATTGTCTTTATTGCGCTTCGTGGTCGCGGGGTTCACGAGGACGACCACCATGTCGTGATCGGACAGCCAGTGCGCCAGATTCAACCAATAATGCCCGGTCGATTCCGTCCCGACGATGACATGCGACAAGTGATGGGTGGCCTGCCACTGTCGGATAGTCTGGAGGAGGTGCGCAAAGCCTGTGGCGGAATTCGACACCCGCAGAGCATGCCGGGACAGCACCACCCCCCGACAAGTGGCGGCCTGCGCTGCATGAAAATCTTTAGCAATATCGATGCCCACGACACGGGTCTCATGGGTAACACGACCCGTTGGTTTATGGCCAGTTGCGGATTACACTTCATTCTCAGGGCCTCCTCAGTGAGGTGCTCAGGGCAAAATCCTGGCTGACTCCTAGCGTACCGGAGACACTGTCAATTGCCAAATCTAGAAATTAGCCGTAACAGGAATGTTTACCGTCTTCCCGAGCCGGCGCGCTTTCTGACCTGTTACTTTGCACTATGCCTGAGACTACATCTAGGCAGTCCTATACACTAACGTCAAGGATTGGAGCGAGGGGTATAAAGGAACGTCCGCGGCTTGGATAGCCGCCGAGAATGAATCATTCTGACAGACTTCGGGCGTGCGGGCCTTCTGCTATGCGCGCCAAAGACCGAGTGACGCGGTACACCGTTGTGTCCCCATGAGAGCATGACTGAACAACGAGAGACATGCTGTGACCCACGAGGAATTCGAGACCGGCATATAACACGCGATCCTCAAGTCCGTGCGCGATGGACGGGCAGCCTCGAAGAATTATCCGCCAAGACCAATGCACGCCCTCCTGTTGACTATCCGTTGCAGATGCCATAATATTGTATGGCATCTGCAATATCGGCGCAAGGGAGGAGCAAAGATGACACTGTCTGAATTCATAAGGGATGTTCGCAAACAGTTGAAGTTAAGCCAACAGCAATTAGCTGACGCGCTAAATGTTAACTTCTCGACAATTAACCGCTGGGAAAACGAAAAGGTTATTCCAAGCAATCTTGCCCAGAAAACCTTCTTTGACTTTTGCCAAGATAATTTTATCGAAATCCCGGCAGAGGTAACGAACAAGACTACCAAGTGAATTTCCTTTATTGAAAGGAGGGAGTGAAAGTGGCAAGAGCAGATTTACTCTGTGATGTTATCAAGTATGGTCTTAATAATGATAGCGTCAATTTTCGTAAGGCTGCCGAAGCAATTTCCGCGGAAGAACGTGCGAACCAGCATGGCGTTCTGGCAAAAAGAATTGAAGAGATGCTTCGTCTATCTTCCAAGACATTTATGAAAGAAGCTACAGTTTCTTCCACGCGAAACGGCAACGGAAACAACATAGTTTCTGAAAAAATACCGGAGAAGAAACTTGAGCAATTACTTCTGCCAAGGAACATTATCGATAACTGCCAGGAACTGTTCGAAGAACATATGAGGACTGATCTTCTACGCTCACACGGACTTGAGCCTCGGAATAAGATTCTGCTGATTGGTCCCCCCGGTAACGGAAAGACATCGCTTGCCGAGGCAATAGCCGAAGCCTTAATGTT
>JAKBXD010000132.1 GCA_021840785.1 Pseudomonadota bacterium | reverse complement strand
AGCGCGGTCCGCCACGAGCGCGCGGGGTAAGGCGTCTACCGGAAAAACGCGGGGCGTCGGACAAAAGACTGGCCCCGCCTGCCCGGACTGCAAGAAGCTGACCATCACCCTGAAGACGAAGAAGGGCGATGCCTTTTTCAAGTGCGAGGGCTGCCAGTCCTGCTGGTGGCCGGACAAGCAGGATGCCAATACGCTCGGGACCAAGTGGGGCGATAGGTCGTCTTCCCGGTAGACGGCCGTTCTTTCATCCCATCTAGGAATCGTCACCGGGTAGACGCTAAGTCGGCCTCCGCTGTTTGCGCGTGGGCCCCGATGTCAGAGTGGAGTGCATGGTGGCCCTGCCGGGGCAACTGTTCACCAACACGCCGATTCCTGCCAACCTGTGGTTTCTCTCCAAAAACAAGGCCGCGGGCAAGAACGGCAAGCACAATTGCTCCCTTGCGGCTGGACCGATACGGATTAAACTGTTGGATATGAACAAAGACTGGATGGTATTGACCACAATCAACGCCCCGCGTCACGTCATGGTGACGGGTGATGATCTGGAGGCTTGGCTGCGCGGCACCGCCGAGGCGGACACCATGGGGTTGCAGGCATTCTTTTATGAGTGTGACCTAGGAGCGCAGCTCGGCTTTTGCGTGGCCGCCATATCCCCATTAAGCAGGCACTTGCCGCTCTGGACCAGTACGTCCGGCCTGGGTTTCCGAAGCACTTTCATTTTCCGCTGGATGCCTGGGCTGCGTGATGGATTCCAGCCGGCTGCAATCCTGGGAACCACTTTTCGACAGGGCCATGTCGGCGATAGATTCCCTACCCCCTCATCTGCCCAAGCTCGAATGGACCATCGGTGGCGGCACGGTGGCTAAAGTCTCAGGCGCTGACCAGATAAAGCGCCCTGCCGACGACAAGCCCCACGCGCATGGCAAAGCCTCTGATTACCATCCCTTGCGGGTGCCATCCCCGCTAACCGATGGTTCAGCCCGTCCTAAAATCGTCTACCCGGAAGACGATCGCCCGCCCCGCTGCCCTGCCCCCCAAAAACAACTGAAGCGCACAATATGGATAAATCAAGCAATACCCTGGCGCACATCTCTCCGCATTGGCACATTACCATGGATTTCACCACTACTTCGGGTAAACACCTGCGTATTCGTGTGCCCCTCACCCTCTTCGATAATCTAAGCCTGAAAATCGGCAACGGCTACAAGGCTGGTTGTTGGATAGCAGCACGCTGCAACGAAGTAGAAAGGCTCTCACACGAAACTATTGAGCGATATGTCAATATGATGGCGCGTCGATATGCCAGCAGGTCACTATGCCACGCATTGAGGTACGAGCCGGCTAGCTGTAGCAGTTTTCGTACAAAACGGCATGCTTATACTAACTGAATCGGTGAGACAGAAGACATCCTTCTGTCTCGTGCTTATTGCCCGCCGGTAATTTCTTAATACAGATTTCCACGAAGTGGTTACAATAATAGCAGTTGGCGATCGTTGCCTGCGTTCCCACCTATTTACTGGAGTAACTTTGCTACAGGCGAATACACGCGATCTTCAACTGCCATCATGTCATGATCAGATGACCTCCTCCCAATCTCCCAACGTAACCCCATGAGGCTATCAAGCAACTGACTTACTGAACACTGTTTATTAATGTTCTGTCCCTGGGTACGGGCCTCCTCCAGCATCAATAGCAGTAAATACTCCATATCCAGTAGGTCTCTAGTCAAGTCATGGGCATTGGAGATCTCAACATCCGCCGGATAAGCGCTAATTATATCGTTAAGTCCAGCAGCCAGTTCGCGCAGCGCGTTGATCAGAATCAGTGAACTATCCTCATGCATACGCGCAACCAGACCCACATGGAAAACACCGCGAGTAACTGTTGTCGGCAATGTAATTGAACGCATTTTTATCTCCTTAATGAACAGGATGGGTGTCCACATTTTTTGATCGTGCATCATAGAGCATTGCCAATAAGCTCCGTTGTATTGGTATCTTTCAACTGAACCTCTTTTTTTGATGGTGGTAAATGTTCTAGAAGGCTTGTCAGTCGAATAATCAGCCTGGTGAGTGTGGCCTCCGCCGCACCGTGGTGTCCATTGCCTAGATCATAGCGAGCGTTTTCCAGGGAAAAACAGACTTTGATCAACTCGGCTGGCAAAGCATTTAGTGCGGACTCAGGTTGAGATGCATCACTGCAGGATGTTCTTTGTGCGCCGAGTCGTTGCGATACCGATTGCCCGTTATTCTGACGACTCGTATGCATTGCTTGAGTTTTCATGAAACTGACCTCCCATATAGTTCACTGTATAACGTAAAAAACCGCCTCCTGGTCGTTTTGGTGGCTTTCGCGGCGTAAAGTGCATGATCTGCATGATGCACTAAGGTGTCATCCGGGCTGTTATCAAAAGGATATATGGTTAAGCCCAGGCTGACATCTATTTGCATTTTATGATCATGATAAATGTAGGATTCATTCGTCACATTCTTGATGCGATCCAATATGATATCCAGGCCATCACAATCATTGATGTTTTCCAATAGTATGATAAATTCATCACCACCAAGCCGAATCAAGGCATCGGATGACCGCAGTACTTTTTTCAGTCGCTTCGCCATCTCCCGCAATATCCAGTCTCCGGCTTTATGGCCGAGTGTATCATTCACTTTCTTGAAATCATCCAGATCAAGTACACCCAGCGCAAATAATGTATTCTGGCGAATGCTTCGGGCTTTAGCTTCCGCCAGTCGTGGTTTTAGGTACGCCCGATTAGGTAATCCTGTCAGCGGATCACGGTGAGCCTGTTCTTTGGCGGACGCCACCAATTCCAGCATTTTCGGCACCATGAGTAGATGCTTTAGCCCAAGGCGGTTAAGATATCCAGACTGGTTGCTTCCAAGTATCCATAGCGCTCTCTGGTGGTCCAGGCGAACGGGAAGTATGGCCGCCTCCTGGACAAGATCGCGCAGCATACGTAAGCCGGCGGGAGTTTCTGGCAGCGACAAATCGTATATATCGGCTTTTTCAGGTAATTTCTCTCCAATCACTGGGGTAATCGGGCGTCTATTGTTGGCATCACTGCGCAAGGTGAGCATGCGATGTGCTATCTGCGATGGTTTTTGTGTATTAGTTAAACTGACAAGGCTGGACCATTTCAAAGGAGCCAATGCCGCCAACAGCCGTCTGCAAAAGTCATTAAACAATCGCTCGTTATTTACGTCGAGGTGCGCCTCAGTTCGAAAAACATCACCTAGCAGATCGTAGAATTGGTGATAATCCTCGCCAGTTACAGGGCACTCATCCGTGGAAGGTGACCGTAAAATGGTCCACCTATGTATGAGATGACCAAGGTCAATCAACTTGGGTGCGTTTCCAATGTGGCGATTTGTCGTCGGTCCTACCCTTGATGCACCTGTTCCCATTTGACATTTTCCATCGTCCTGCTTTGTGCCACGGGATCGAGACCCATAGCCACTTTCATCTTTCTGAAATTGGTAGCAACCAGGAACTGCCGTCCAGGATGCCTGGATAATCGGTATTTGTACGCCTACCAGAGATACCGTATTTATATGGGCACTTGGTTTTTTTTGTTGCCTGTGTGTCGGGTGTCTGTTAGTGGTCATGGTGCCTCCATTGAGCTTATGTCATGCAACGTGGCGTATTTTCACTATTTCGGATTTGACCAAGTAGGCTTCAGTTCGCCGTTATGGTTAAAGTGTATGGTGTGGTAGGCCCATCCCAGGGCGAAGAGGGCGAGGTTTTGATCATAGTAATGGGGTGTTTTGCCGTAGAGACCATCGGCACGGTCATAGTCTGCATTGAGTCTGAGCCACTGGTTGTGCGCTTCCGTATTCCTGTTTTTTTGCATCAGGTAGGGGATCAGGGCTGCAGAGAAGCCCGCAGGACCCGTCCCGGTGGTGGTGCCCGTTTGCCAGTTTTCACTCACGGGTGGCAGCAGATGCGATTGCAGGTAGTTCGCCATGCCCGAAACACTGTCCAGGATACGTTGGGCGCCCGGGGTGTCGGGGTTGCTCATGCCGGCCCAGAGGTATACGCGGATGGCGTTGTAGCTGCCATTGGGTCCCTGGGGGGCTATGTGGTACCCCTGTTGCGGGGAATAGGCCACCCAGTCTGGCGCGAAGCCATGGGGGCTGACCGCTTTGATAAAGTCGGGCAGATGCGCGGCCATGGCGCGCCAGGGGCCGTGCGGTAAGGCGTGGGCCAAGCCCTCCACGACGGGCAGCGGCAGATAACTGGGGTTGAAGACGTAGGTATTCGGGGCGATGTGGAATCCCGTATTTCCGGGTATAAGCATCGGTCCGGTGCCTGGTAGGGTGACGACCTCTTGCTCGGCGATGCGTTTGGCCAGCAGCGTGCCTATCGCGGTGTAGCTATTGCGGTTCCACAGGCGCCCGGCCTGAATCAAGGTGTAGGCGATCCACAAGTCCGCGTCCGCTGCCGAGTGGGTATCGAGCACGCCCCAGGTTTTGTTGGGGCGCTCGCCCCAGCGCCAGGCGGGCAAGTGCGCGGCAAGGCTCCCTTGCGCGAGGTTATCCTGGGTCCAGGTCAGAATGTTCTGGAACAGTTTGGGATTGTTCGCCACCAGTGCAAAAAACAAGGCGTAGGACTGCCCCTCTGACGTGGTGATTCCGCCGTCATCCCAGTCGATGACCCGTCCCTGCGAATCAATAAACTTGGCCTGATAGCTGGTCCAAAATTGGTACCAGGGTGCGGGATTGGGCGCTGAATCGCCGGTGGTGGGCAGCATCGCGCAGCCTTCCACCGCGAACAGCATGGCCAGCGACCCCAGTCCCAGCCACCGGGCCCGCGACTGCAACCAACGGCGCAGATTCCTGCTGCGCGTTGAGGACGAGGACGCACTCCCGGATGGCTCCGGTTGAAGGTTCCACTCACGCATGGCGGTTCTCCCTATGGATATCGCGGCTTTTATTCATAGCGCCCCATCCCGGCCACATACTGAGCGGGTATAAACGTGCGGGCATGGTTTTCGCCAAAGACATAACGGATATCGAGGCCCGCCTGGGCCTGCTGAAAAGCGGGATTGGCCTGATAGGCAGCGCCGGCATCGAGATACCAGTGGGTACTGAGCCGCTGTGTCAGTACCACATTGACCGATCCCGCGATATTGCTGCCACTGGAGGCCGCATAGGGAGACAGGGACAGGCCCTGAGCGCTCAGTGGCGGGGTTATCTGATGGCGCAGCGGGCTAAAGCCCAGGTAAGGCCCCCCGCCCTGACGCAGCCATTGATAACCGATGGCGGCGCTCATATTGATGGCCCCGCCATGCCACCAATGGCTGGCACTCGCACTGAGGGAGGGTTGTGCCATCATTTGCGGGCTGAAGTAACCACCATAACCGGGAGACGTAAAACTGGCATTCCGGGCGTAGGTTTCCGCATAGAGTGATGGACCCACGGTGACCC
>JAKBXD010000131.1 GCA_021840785.1 Pseudomonadota bacterium | reverse complement strand
TTGACGATGGGACGACACAGATATTAAGCAAAGCGGGTCAGGAGATCACGTTTGATAGGTCTGCTGGTGAAAATCAGATTTTTGCAACAGCGTTAATCGCTGGCCTTGCCAAGGTGTCCGGCGTTAAGGCTCCGATGGTTGTCGACACGCCACTAGGGCGTCTTGATAGCAAACACAGAGAAAACATCCTTCGATTCTGGACCAGTGATACTGATCGCCAGGTCATTTTATTATCTCAGGACGAAGAGATAGACTACACATTTTTTCAGTCCATTAGGGAGCATGTGTCTAAAACGTACCTTCTTGAGCACGTGGACGTTGGGGGCGGGATTGGCCGAACAACCGCTCAAGAGGATAAGTATTTTAGTAGGGGTCGCCGATGGGCGAGCTGACAGTCCAGCAAGTGTTGGGTTCTCGCTTTAAGACGAGCGCCGAGGCCGACAACGTAACGGCTAAGCTTATGAATCACTTGGGGCTCTCTACTAAAGCCAACGTGGCACGCTTAGCAATAGGACGCTCTTTGGCCTTGGGGTCGTTTGAAGAACGCAGCTTGGATGCCAAGGGGCGTGAGATTCCCGCGTCATCGCTTTTTACTCAGGATGATGCAGCTGTTTGGATAGGATTGGTCATCGCTCACGCTCGCCGATACGCACTTGAACCAATAACCTCATTAGACGCGTTTCGGATAGCACTAAAAAAACACTGGCACCGCGGTGCAGTACTTTTGTTGCAGGATTGGGAAGGTGCGGATGCGAAATATGATAAATTTCTTGAAACGCTCATGGTGCGTCGCGCAGAATTATCAGAGGATATCGCTGCCGCACCTGGGGCAGTGGAAGATCGCGATTTTATCAAGATAGTACCCGACAATACCAGCCAACTACTTAATGCGTTGACTGAGATTGGCGTGACAGCCGAAATACGGGGCGTGGAACAAGGCCCGCGAATTACCCGATACAAGATATATCTTTCCGATGTCAACCATAAATCAAGACTAGAAAGGGGTCTCGATCGGGTAAGTCTTGCGCTTAATCAGCAAAGCGCGAGTTTGGCTTTGGGGCCTGGCGATGAGGCGCGAACCATTAGCCTGGATGTTCCGCGCTCTGAGGACACATGGCAACGCGTTTCATTCGGGCGCCTACGTGAGTGGGTAGGGTCGGTGCCGGCGAAGACTGATGAGCTTATAGTGTTTCTTGGCGTAGATGTTCTTGGCGGAGCGTACTCCTTCGACCTTACATCGGCGCCCCATCTTCTGGTTGCCGGCACTACGGGAAGCGGAAAGAGCGTTTGCCTGCAAAGCCTTATTTTGTCACTGATCCTTCGCCTTCCGCCAACAACACTAAAGCTAGCCCTTATTGACCCAAAACAAGTCGAATTTTCTGTGTATGATGGATGTGATTATTTGTATGGAGATGGAGTTGCGGTGGACGTTTTGAGTGCGCGGCAGCGTATTCAGGAGCTTGTGACCGAGATGGAGGCTCGGTATAAGCGGTTTGCCATCATTGGCGCTCAAAATATCGTGGAGGCACGGCGGCGGGGTGCCGAAATGCCTTACATTGTCGTGTTCATTGAAGAACTTGCAGATCTTGTGCTTAAGGATCGAGGCATAGAGGACCAAATCATTCGGTTGGCACAAAAAGCTCGAGCGGCCGGAATTCACCTAGTATTGGCTACCCAGCGACCCGATGCGAAGACTTTCTCCGGACTTATTCGGAGCAACATTCCTGCCCGTATTGCGCTAAGGGTTCAGCGGGGCACGGAGTCGACGATTATTTTAGATGAAACCGGCGCTGAAACGTTGTTGGGGAAAGGAGATATGCTTGTTAAAGTAAAGGCAGGAGGTCAGATGGATCGCGTCCACGGCGTTGGAATTACCAGGGAGGACGTTGACGCGGCTCTAAAAAGGAAGGGCCTCAAGATAGAAGGCCTATGGAGGCCAGATAAGGATGGGTGAGCGCGGTTGAAGGAATTTCCAGAATTGTTGTTTGGAGGCGCCAGGCCGCCGCTAAGAGACAACCCGCCCGTTCCTGACTACGAATAGACCGTTTTCCAAGTGGTCGCGGGTCTTTTTAAACGGGGCCCGTGCCGTTCCCTTGATAGACCATATCATTTATGACGCCGAGGGCTTGCCCATGGCAAGGGCCCCTCGCTGCGCTAAGGAGGCACAAGGGCGCGGCAAGGAACGGGCGTGCGTGCGCGACAAGGTCAAACGGTCCTGATGCCCGGATCTTCGCGATGTATGCGAGCGCAAAGTAAGCGCCACGTAAACCGCACCCTCCCCAACGGCATCTGATTCCGTATACGGTGTGGTCCCCCATGCTTGAGGAGAGACCCACCATGGCAGCTAGGCGAAACCCCGCAGAATGGCAACGGCTCATCACCGAGCAGGCCGCAAGCCAACTACCGACCCGTGAATTTTGCCGTGCGCAGGGCATGGCATTGTCCAGTTTCCATTATTGGAAGCGGCGCCTTTGCGGCGCGCACCGCAAGAGGCGCGGACCTGGGGTGGACCGCAGTCAAAACCGCTACATTGCAGGATGTGGCGCAATCCCTGAAGTTTATTCGTCCTCGTTAAAGAATGCCTGATCATGCATCAACACGATCTGCCCCTTGACCTCAGCAAAAACAAGCTTTTTTTGCGCGATCCATGCCAACTCGGCTGCTAGATCCGCCCATCTGTCCCGAACATCACGCCGGATTCCGACAGAAAAGCGCTCTTGCCCATACCACCGGGTTATTCGCCATTTTTCAATCGACGCATACCCCTCATACGCAACCTTTTCCAACATATCATAGAGCGCGTTCTCATGGCGTTTTTGCACGATAGTCCCCTTTATTTATGTAGCGCGTACTATCGTCGTAGTATACACAACCTAGATTTCTTTTGTAAAGATGGTACTGCTCACAAACCGGACGTGCGGATTGCCCGCACCAATGTTGTGCGCAACATTTGGTACGTAATATAGCGTCCACAAAAATGGCGCGCCAGAGAGTAAATGTCTTTACCGGCACTGGTCGCACGCTACACTAGTTCAAAAAGACGCACCGCCTGATCCACCAGCAGGCTCGTCCGCGCGTCGATCTGCTTCACGCTCCACGACTCAGCCACCGCTAGTTCCGCATTCAGCTTGAGGCCGTTCATGTAGCCGGCCGGACGCCCCTGGCGATCCGTTCGGTCGCGTTTCTCCACAAAGCCCTTGTTTCCCAAGGAGCTATTGAATCCCGAGATGGTCAAATTGCCGAGCTTGTTGACATGCGATTGCTGCAATTCTTTAGCCTTTTTTTCGTCACCGTCGGCGATCATATCGACCCAGACTCTGGGAATATTCTCGCCTTGCGGAAAGATGTGTTCGATGGTCCACACAAACTGCTTATCCTCGAGCTTCCATAGGTCTACCCAGGTCTCCTTGGTCATGGATTGTTCGGCCAGGGCGCAAAGCACAAATCGGGTGACCCCGGCGTTCTCGTCATAGATCGGACCTTCTAGCTTGCCGCGGAACACCTCATCACTTGCCGAAACCGCCCGCAATTCGTCTCGGATGGCCGCGACCACGGCATCACCCGAGAGATCCGCCACTGCAGCGATCATCCCCATGAACAGACGCGTCAGATCGCGCGTTGGCGGCATATCGGTGAGGTTGCGTCGAACGAAGAAATACACCAAGAGCTGCGCGATCGTTTTCAGCCGCATAACGTCGAGAACCAGCGCCTCGCGCCGCACCAAAAGATACAACATCAGCAGGTATGATGGCGCGCCCTGAATACGATCTAGATCCTTCAGGGGCTTGTCCAAGGGCGCCCAGGCCTCGTCGGAATTGCGGGCAAGCATCAGAGCGTATAATTGACCGGCGGCGCGGATGACATGCAGATGGTGCTTTGCGTCCTGGTTGATCAGCCTCTCATAAATATGGATCAGGTTGGATCGCGTGGCCACCGGGCCCAGTGGGTCCCGCCTCTTGTCCTCATCCCTACGGAATGGCGCGTTCAGGGAATCCTTGAAGGCATTGTAATAGTGCCGAAAAAAACGCTCCTGAATGCCGTAGTCATCTCCCAGGTAACCGAGCAGCGTTTTCCACACATCGAAGTAGTGGTCTACCTTGCTGGGTTCGGTCGTCTCCAGCCGGGCCAGAAGCTTGTTCTTGATCAGATCAATGGCCGTCAGGGGCACGCCTCGGTTATTGAGAGACTCAAACAGCGTGTAGGCATCGGCGTGGCTCGCTACCTCGATCTTCACCAAGCAGGCCTGGCTGACCTTCTCAAGGAAGGCCATGATCGGCGCCAAACGATCGTTCTCGCCATCCACCAACTCCTCGATGCGCAATTGGAAATAGCGAAAGGCGCGGAAGATCTTACGGTTGCCCGCATAGGCCGGCGCGTCGGAAGGGGCAATCACGCTCACGTCGGATAGGATGGCGCGGTAGTCATTCTGGTTATTGTTCTGGGTCTGCGGGATGACGCGCAGTTGGTCCTCTCCTCGTTTCAGCACCAGCTTGCGCTTGAGATTGACCAGTTCCACGCGCTGGTCATCATCCAGGTGCTTTTCGCGCAGCTTCAACGACTGGTACAGCGCCGCGAACAGAAGTGACAGCGTCGTCAACCGCTGCTGGCCGTCCACTACCTCCAAACGCTGCACCGCCAGAGTGTCCGTCGTCTGATTGATGCAGATGATAGAGCCAAGAAAATACCCCGGATCGTTCTCCTGTACGTCATCAAAAAGCGATTCCCACTGGCTCTTGCTCCAGGTGTATTCGCGCTGATAGCGCGGGACCGCATAGACGACGCCCGCTTCTATGTCGAAGAGTTGCGAGACAGGATAGCTGTTGACCGACTTGATCATGGAGACTCCGTTACCTCAATCGTCCGACCGTGGCCAGGTGGCTACGGCAAGAAAAAACGGGCATCTTATGGCGCAACCTAAGACATGAATCCAGCCACCCGCTTCCATCAGCGACCCGCTGTCTGGCCTCCGCCGAGTCGTGCACGCTCGACCCGACGAAAGGCGCCTGAGACCGTTGGCTGATAAATCGTCGGACCCGCGCCGTTGAGATCCGGGCGTAAGAGAATTCAAAGCGTGGATGGCGCCACGCAAGCCCCCTCCAGCGGAGGAAGCTGGGGTCTTAGCGCCGTACTCGGTGGCTTGCGGCATTATCTATCGACCCCACCCGTCCCGCAAGCCAGGCGGGCGACGGTTGCTGGGGCGCTGATTTGGGAAATACATGAAAGTCGCGCTCTTAGTGAGACGGATGCGGAAAAGTTTCGCGATTAGTGAGATTGAGTTTCACGGCCAGTGAGACGTTTTCTTCTAACTCGCTGATTTATAAGAACCTGCGGTCTTGCCACTAATGAGACGGGACGTCTGGCGTCGACTCTCGTTGGTCAGTGAAGTTCTCGGCCAACTGGAAGCAACAGAAGGCCACAATCGCGCGCTTGCATCAGCGCATCGCGGAGATTCGCAAGACCGTACTGCATCAGA
>JAKBXD010000130.1 GCA_021840785.1 Pseudomonadota bacterium | reverse complement strand
TGCCACGGGATGACTGGCCATGACACGCTCTATCCGATCGTCCCCCGCCTGGCCGGACAGCATAAAAGTTATCTGGAAGCGCAGTTGAAAGCGTATAAGGACCACTCACGTGCTGATCAGAATGGCGAAATCTACATGTGGCCCGTGGCACAAGCGCTGGACAGCGCGAAAATCACGGCGCTGGCGGATTACTTCAACGCCCAGAAGCCGCCGATGCAAAGCAGCGGCATCAAGCATGCCGGTGTGAAAAAAGGAAAGGCCATATTCAACCAAGGGGTTACTGACGAGCAAATCCCAGCCTGTATGGAATGCCACGGATCGGCTGGCCAAGGAGCGGGACCGTTCCCCCGCTTGGCGGGCCAGCGTTACGGTTACATCATTCAGCAGTTGACCTACTTCCACAACGGCACACGGGTTAATACCCTGATGAACCAGATTGCGAAGAATATCACCGTGGCGCAGATGAAGGATGTAGCGGCTTATCTTTCATCGTTGTAACTGGTCAATAGAAGTTTTCCTGGCAGACTGAAATTTATAACAATGGATCTGCCAAGTATTTGCACCGACAGATTTATGTGCTTCTCAAAGGAGGTAGAGGTATGGCAGCAAAAAAAGGTATGACTACGGTGCTTGTATCCGCTGTGATATGCGCTGGGGTAATTATAGGCGCCCTGCAGTGGGAAAAAGCGGTGGCTCTGCCCAATCCTTCCGGGCAGGTCATTAATGGAGTACATCATTATACGGTCGATCAGTTCAATTACTATTTTAAGCCGGATCGGATGACTTGGCATGTCGGGGAAAAGGTGGAGTTGACGATTGACAACCGATCGCAATCGGCACCACCGATTGCGCATCAGTTTTCCGTTGGCAGAACATTGGTGACCCGGGACAACGGCTTTCCAAAATCACAGGCTATAGCCGTTGGGTGGAAAACCAATTTCTTTAATGGTGTGCCGATTACCAGCGGAGGCCAGACAGGACCGGTACCGGCATTTTCCGTCAGCCTTAACGGCGGACAAAAATACACCTTCAGTTTTGTGGTACCCAATAAACCCGGGAAATGGGAATATGGGTGTTTTCTGCAGACGGGTGAACACTTCATGAACGGGATGCATGGTATGATTGACGTACTACCTGCTCAGGGAAGCTAATTTAGGGAGGGCATATGAACGCAACGAAAGAAAACTTATGGAAAGCTTTCCGTGGCTTGGTGGTGGTCTGGGTTATTGGCCTGGCGATAGGTGAAACGCTGATAGCCTGGGGTATCGGTAACTGGCCCCTTGTGGGAAGTCTCCAGGCACATATTACCGCGGACGCTACCACATACCTGTTATGGCAGGCCGTAGCCATATATGTGCTAGTCGGCGGTGCGATTGTATATAGCGCGTTTCGTTTCCGCGCATCTTCCATGTCCGACACCGCGGCGCCGACTTATCAAAAGCGGACCTGGGCACCTTTCGTGGTGACCTGGCTGGTTTTAGCCATAGGCATCAATCTGGCAAATACCATTTATCCAGGTATGGTGGGTCTGGAACAACTTTGGGGTATCCAGTTAGATGCGAAAAACCCATTGGTGATTGATGTTACCGCGCAACAGTGGAAGTGGACGTTCTCTTATCCCAAGCAGGGCGTGACGGACGTTTCAGAACTGGTCGTACCCAAGGGCCGCACTATAGACTTCGTGCTTCGCACAAAAGACGTCATGCACGATTTCTGGGTGCCTGCGTGGGGTGAAAAAAAGGATGTGATCCCAAATGAAGTCCGGCACTTGTTTATTACACCTACCGTATTGGGTACAACCGCTACAAACCCCATGCTGCGTGTACAGTGTTCCTTGATTTGTGGCAACGGACATCCGTTGATGCGCGCGCCGGTCAAGGTGGTGACACCGGCGGACTTCAAGACTTGGGTGGCAAACAATAGCTTCTAGTCGAGCGACTGAAGATTTGCCAGCACCCAACGTAAAATGTAATAAGGAGTAAGTAATGGCAACTAACGAAATTCAGGGAAACGCCTTGAACAACATGGAAGTGGACAAGACCCCATTTACGGCCAGTATGCTGTTTCCGCTGTTCCGTGCGACGCTTTGGGGGTTGACCGGATATTTTGCTGCGGCATGGATTACCGCGTTAGTGCTGAACACGGTAATAGTAAATCCTCTACCCGCGACAGTAGGTTATGTGGTCGGCTTGGTTTGCTGGCTGATGGGCAGCGGCGTATGGGAGGGATGGATACGACGTGCATTTGGAGGAAAAGAGGCGCCAACGTATACGGGCATTGAGCGTTATTTTCGTTTTGGTCCCGATTCAAAATCTACGGCCGTACGCTACGTGGTATTAAATATAGTAACATTCTTCTTCGCCGGTATGGCTGCCATGGCTATCCGCGTTCAACTGTTAACGCCAGATTCCACCAGTTGGTGGCTCTCGGAAGTTCAGTACAACCAAACGTTCGGTATTCATGGATTGGAGATGTTGTTGGGTGTTGCGGCATCCGCCATTGTCGGCGGTGTCGGCTACTATCTTATCCCGTTGATGCTTGGCACGAGAAATGTGGTATTCCCAAAGCTTCTTGGCCTGAGTTGGTGGCTTCTACCTCCGGCGATTTTTGCTATTTTCATGAGTCCCACGATTGGTGGATTCCAGACTGGATGGTGGGGATATCCGCCATTGGCGCAAAATAGTGGTAGCGGTATTGTGTGGTATGTTCTCGGTGCCGCCACCCTTCTTTTTGCGTCGCTACTTGGAGCCGTCAATATCGCCGGAACCATGGTGTACATGCGCGCCAAGGGCATGAGCTTGGGTCGCGTTCCGATTTTTGTGTGGGGTTTATTTGCGGCAGCCACCATTCTCGTCGTAGAGTCGCCAGCAACCTATACCGGCGCGCTCATGGACTTGTCCGATATGATCGCCGGATCACATTTTTACACCGGCCCCACTGGGCACCCCTTAGCGTATCTGGATCAGTTCTGGTTTTTGTTCCACCCAGAGGTTTATGTTTTCGCGCTACCCGCTTTTGCCATATGGCTGGAAATTCTTCCTGCTGCGGCCAAGCGCCCGTTGTTTGCCAGAGGTTGGGCAATCGCTGGCTTGGTTGGTGTTTCCATGTTAGGTGCAATGTTGGGCGTTCATCACTACTTCACTGCGGTGAGTGACGCACGTATGCCCATATTCATGACCCTGACGGAAACCGTATCCATTCCGACGGGGTTCATTTATTTGTCCGCCATCGGGACGATATGGGGTGGTCGCTTAAGAATTAACGCTGCGGTGTTGCTCGTGTTGATGGCGATGATGAACTTTCTGATCGGTGGCCTGACGGGCATATTCAATGCCGACGTTCCCGCCGACCTTCAGCTTCACAATACCTACTGGGTTATTGCGCATTTCCATTATACGATCCTTGGTGCGGTGATCTTTACCTGGATTGCCGCGTTATACTGGTGGTTTCCCAAGGTTACTGGACGGAAGATCAACGAATTTTGGGGAAAGTTTCACGCATGGTGGTTTTTTGTGTTCTTCAACTGTACGTTTTTCCCCATGTTCATAGCGGGGATTGAAGGAATGAACAGGCGAATTGCCATATATCTTCCTTACCTGCATGGCATTAACCTGTTTATCTCTATCTCGGCATTTTTCCTGGGCGCAGGGTTTCTCATTCCGCTGGCCAATCTGTTATACAGTTGGCGCTATGGGCCAAAGGCCGAACCCAACCCTTGGGGCAGCAACGGCTTGGAATGGCAAATAAAATCGCCAACACCGTATGTGGCATATCCAGCAGGGACTGAGCCGGAGGTTGTAGGACCGAATGACAATTATGCGCCAGGAGCGAAGGAACCGTTTGTTTGGGTGCCTACGCCAAGCAAGTAAAATAGGAGGAATTGAATATGGCAGATGCAGATAATAGTTACGCTAGTTTAATGGATCCGGCGTCTGAGCGTGCAAAAAGGGGTGCGTTCTATTTCCTGATGCTTTTTGCAGCCATCATTTTTGCGATGTGGGATCTCGCGCGCTTTCTCTGGGGGGGCACCGCGGTGCCCGCTACATTGAGCATGGGCGTGGGTATTGCGCTGACGGTTCTGATGCTCGTCAGTCTGGTGCCGGTGATGACGGCCCGCAAAAAACTGGATCAGGGCGATGACGCCGGTATCGTGAGCAATCTGGCAACCCTGATGGTGGTTTCGTTGGCGATGGCGGGCGGAATCGTCTACAACTGGACTACCTTAACCATCGGTAGCGGTTATGGTGGGATTTATGACATTACCAGCTTATGGTTCCTGGTACATTTCGTGGTGGCCATCCTGGCGCTGCTGGCGAGTATCATGAAAATCTCCCGTACCCCGGAGCGCGCGAAACGCGAGCGATGGGTGTCGTATAATGTGTTAACCTTCTGGAGCGGCGTGGTTGTTCTATGGGTTGCGTTTTTTATTATCTTCTATATTGCATAAGTTCGTATGGAAGATTATCTAATAGAGTGAGGATAAGGCAATGGATATATCACATTTATCGTTCGTTATCCCGGCCGGAGCTGATACGCCAGCGTTCTTCTGGCTGACGGGATACATTGGGTTTCCTGTAGTGTTTCTTAGTGCATACTTTTGGTGGGTATTAAAGGAGGCAGGCAAGGAAGATCGGCTGCGTATTCTAAAAAAGGGAGAAAACGGCGTATCCAGCAAGGCATGATGTTCCAAGTGCCGGCGTGCGAGTTCCGGAGGAGGTGTTTCGCGCTTTACTGCGGTGCTTTGTCGTTACCCATGCTTCAAAGGAGGTAAATCATGAATAAGGAGGGCTGTTTAATTTCTCACGATGATCGCGATGATGGCGCATGGGATGGAAATATCGTGTTGATCATAGGATTATTGTGGGCTATTATTGCGTTGGGTGGCTATTATGTCACCCTTAGAGTGCTGTTTTGAGATAATTTCCCAGTTGGAATGGGAAATGAATATCGTGTAGTGGCATATTAAGTAGTAGCATATTAAAATGCCAGGTAGCCCGGTAATTGTTTTGTAGGGCAGTTGGTTCTACTCAGGTTAAATGTTAAGGAGAAGGGATCTAATGTATACACAGAACACGATGAAAAAGAACTGGTATGTGACTGTTGGTGCGGCTGCGGCTCTGGCGGCAACGCTTGGCATGGGTACCGCGATGGCCGGCACCCTGGATACCACATGGAAAATGGCGACGCTTCCCCAGGTCAAGGCCATGCTGAAGAAAGACACTGGGAAAGTCAGTGGTGATACCGTCACCTACAGTGGCAAGACTGTACATGTGGTCGCGGCGTCTGTGCTCCCGGGGTTTCCATTCCCGAGCTTTGAAATTCATGACGTAAAGAACCCGACCTTGGAGATTCCCGCAGGGGCAACCGTGGACGTGACCTTCATTAACCCCAACAAGGGATTCGGTCACAGCTTTGACATCACCAAAAAAGGACCGCCTTATGCGGTTATGCCGGCGATTGACCCCATTATCGCTGGAACGGGATTCAGCCCGGTTCCAAAAGATGGCAAGTTCGGATATACGGATTTTACCTGGCATCCGACGGCGGGCACTTACTACTACGTATGTCAGATACCGGGGCATGCCGCCACCGGT
>JAKBXD010000129.1 GCA_021840785.1 Pseudomonadota bacterium | reverse complement strand
CTGGCGGAGCGGAAACCCGCCGGATCATCATCGCCGGGAAAATGCGCAAAGCCCAGCGGCAGTGGTCGGCCAAACCGGTAGCTGCCGCCCTGCACCAGGGTCAGATGACAACTGCGGGTTTCCATCAGCAATAGTCCGACGCCGCCCGCCTCTTCGGGCAGGAGCCAGCACAAATCGCGCAGGGCGAGGTCGATGATGCCGACATAAAAAGGTTGCAGGCCAACACCGCGCAACAGGTCTATCCGTTCCTGAACCACGCTCGCGCGCACCGCAACGGCGAAAATCTGGCGCCCTTCGGTGTCCGGCACGGGGATGGCGTCCAGCACCGCCTCCTGCACCGGAAAATCCAGCAAATCCGCGAGCTGCCAGCGCAGGGCGGCGAGCATCTCCGCCGCGGGCACCTTGGGCGCATCCACGACTTGCAAGTTATAGTCCTCCCGGAACAAATACGTAGCCGCCAGACTGCCAGCCAGCCCATGGCTCTGTACGCTGTGGCGTAAGGACTCCAGCAGCAGTTCCCGGTAGCGGCTCGATAACGGGTCGATGTCCTGGGCCAGGATCAGTTCAGCTTCGCCATGATGCACTCGCACGAGGCAATAGCCGTCCCGGCGCAACTCCAGCACCACCGGAGGGCGTTTCCGCCAGCGCCGCACAATGTCCCGCAGGTCGGCATCCCAGAGTTTCATGATGTTACTACACCCATGGCGGGAGTATTAGCCGAAAACGGCAAGAATTGCCAGGTGGTCATGGGTTTTCAAGCCAGTAGTTAAGGGTGGCGGATCCCCCTGCCGCGCTGCCGGGGCAGGACGTCGCGAGGCACGTAGTCAGGCTGTTTGTGTCGCAGAATAGAAGCCCAAAAATGCGAACACATGAATTATTTATACAGCGACTTACGTGATTTGGCGCTATGGAGCAAGTTGTTGCGCAGCTTCTTAATCCGTTATTATCACAGCTACCCAAAAATCCGGCGCAATAGCTATTGACGCAACTCGTCGCGCAGGCAGCACAACCACTTCTTTGTGTTGTAATTTCGACGATGACACTCCTTATGGCAGCTACCGGTGAATGGCCAGCGCCAAGATTGCCCGCCGGGCAGCTTCCCTGACTGGTGATCTGGTAGGAGGTGGTGGAGGCCGTGGTAGGAGGAGAAGGTGAACAAGCCACCGTTGCCGTACAGCCTTTCAACCCAGGAATGCTGCCAATGCCCGGATGTGCCGTAGGGCTGAAACACTGGCTGGCGGCGCTGCCGGTGGCGGGCGCGATCTGGTATGTCCCCCACTCCGCCCCGCTCTGGGCCGCCCAGTAGGCACGGGTGGAGGCGATCTGGTAGGCCGTGTTCTGATTGCTCTGGGCGGTGATATAGGCCAGGGCCGCCAGCAGCAGGGCGAGCACCACCATGATGAATATCATCATCACCAGGGCCGAGCCCTTTTCCGCAGATAGCGCGACAGGGCGATTATCCCGTTTGGCCGTCATTGGTTATTGACCACGGAATAGGCGGAACTGAGGACGGCGATGGCCCGGCTCAGACTGAGGCGGACAGCGGCTGCGGGGTCGCTGAGGGTCAGCGTCACCGACACGCCGCTGGCCGTGCTCGCGCTCGATCCTACGGGAAGTGCGCTGAAAGCGCCACTGGCATTGACCGCGAGAACCTGCGCCGACGGCCAGTTGGGTGTGCTCTGGGTCAGTTGCCCGTTGCTAAAGGCAAAGCCATAGCCATAGCCGCCGGAAAAGACGCTGGCAGCAGCGGCGCTGGGCGGCGCGGTACAGCGTCTAAAAGAGACGGTTGCTCCGCCATTAGAGATGGTTAACGTCCCCGGCTGGGCATTATGCAGTTCCCGCGTCATGACCGTCAGTGCCATCTCGCCCTGACTGGCCAGCTCGCCAGCGGCGCGGTTGGTCTGATAGGTTTGCACCGAACGCACGATGAGCGCCGTCGCTCCCACGGACAGGATGCCGAGGATGACGATGGCCACAATCAGCTCGATGAGAGTGAGGCCGCTCTGGGCGTTGAGGCGGATTTGCGGGAATATCATGGGCAATTGCTGCCGAAGCAATATTTCGTGCGCCACGCCCCCAGGGTGATATCCGCCCCGCTGGGGCCGCTGACCTGCACCGTCAGATATTCGGCATCTTTTTTCGGGATCCCTTGCAATTTATTTTTTGTATTTTTTGTACAATTTGTGGTGATGCTAAAGCCGTAGCTATTTGCTGGTGTCGGGCTTGGTTTTCCCTTACACCCATTGCCAAAAGGGCTTTTATAATTCGCTACCATCCCTTGCTCCAACGTACTTTGAGCAATAGCCGTGGCCTGCGCCGTCGGCACCGGATTGGCACCGAAGCGACCGTACCAGACCACGGGGATGATGAGTGCAGCCAGAAAACCCAGCAAGATCATGGCCATCACCAGCTCGATGAGGGTGACACCGTGCTCCTTTCCCCTCAATGCCACCCTACTCATGCGCACGGTCCGGCGTAAGCCAACCCAGTGGGGGAGATGCACACCGCGCGGCTTTCGCCGCCACCGTCGACGAGGGCGATGCTGCTGGTTTGAGTGGCATTGGCCACGCTGCCGGTGGCGCTGGTGAAGGTGAAGGTGGCGCCGACCTGGGCGCTGGCGGGGATGGTGATGGGGTAGCCCTTGCCACCGGGGACCGGCAGGTTTTGCCCGGCGCCGTTTTGCACCGTCACACTACTCCCCTGAACGCTCAGGATAATGTCGCCGTTGCCCAGCAAGGCCAATTGCCGGGCGTATTGGGCCGCGGCAATCACATCACCCTGCGCGGCATTGGCGCTGTAGCCCCCTATCCCCATGAAGCGCGGCAAAATCAGCGCCGCCAGGATACCGGCTATGATCAGGACGGCAATGACTTCAACGAGAGTAAAGCCGCGGTCAGCCATTTGCCCGTCCATGTCCTTACAACGGACAAGCCAAGGAGCAGAAGGCTCCCTGGCTTGCTACACCCCTCTGCCGATGAACAATCAGGAGCAGTCGGTGGAGGTCGTGACGATGGTGGGCGGAACGATAGAACTGGTGGCCGCCGTATACACCACGTTGCAGTTAGCAGAGTTGCCGGCCGAGGTAGGCCAGAACGTCGCTGTGGTCCCGGTGGCACTCACACCAAAATTGGTGGTGTTCTGGAGCATGGTGGAGATGCTGGCACCTGTGGGGTAGCCATAGGCGGTGGCGATGACCACACCCTGGCCGATGTTGACGTTGCCGCTACTTGATGCCGTGCTGCCAACGATGAGGGACTTGCTATAGACCAAAGCGGAGGCCGCCCACAGGGAGCCGGAAACGCCCTGCAACACGCTGGCCCGCGCGTCGTTCTGCAGATTTACAAAACGCGGAATGGCAAAAGCGGCGAGAATGCCGAGAATGACAATAACCACGATAAGCTCGATCAGGGTGAAACCCTGTTCACTGGAATCCTTTTGCATGACATCTCCTATGGAGTCTGCTCTGTAACTTCTTTGGTGACAAAGCATAACAGGAATCCATGGTACTAAATTCCCGGAACGGGAGTCAATATACAGCAACCATTTTTAATGGATGATTGTTAACGATCCGGCTATTGTTTGACCATCTTCACCATATCCCACATGGGCAGGTAGATGCCGGCAGCGAGGATGAAAACCAGACCACCCATGATCACCACCATGATCGGTTCGATGCGCGCGGCAAGGCTGTCCACCTTTTTTTCCACCTCGCGCTCATAATAATCCGCCACCTCGCCCATCATGCTATCCAGCGCGCCCGTTTCCTCGCCGACGCGCAGCATTTGCAGAACCAAAGGCGGAAAGAGTCCGGTGGTGCTGGCGCTCATGTGCAGACCTTCACCGCGGAGAAGAGCCTTGGGGAGCGCAGCCAGGCGATCCTCTATGAAACGATTGTGTACCGCGCCAATGACCAGTTCCATACCCTTGAGAAGAGGGACACCGGCGGTGGCGACCAATTGTAAGGTTCTGCCGAAGCGCGCCATGGCGTCTT
The DNA here is from genome assembly GCA_021840785.1 of Pseudomonadota bacterium. Next base: position 1,707 of record JAKBXD010000129.1, on the reverse strand, counting down.
CCAGGATCAGCGCGCCGAAAATAGGGGTACGCAACAAGAAACGGTCCCAGAGCCAACGTCCGTGCGGTTGGCGAAGAAAGAGGCGAAAACCGTAAATGGCGGCAAAGGCGATAATGAGGATCAGCCACCACCAGGCCACCGTAAAATTGCTGAAGGCGATGAGCATACGGGTAAAAATAGGCAGGGTGATATGGGCGCTGGCGAAGAGTTTGGCGAAGGCCGGGATGACCATGATGTTGAGAATAACCATGGCGACAGCCAAAGCGATGGCCACAAAAAACGGATAACGAAAAGCCTGACGAATGCGGGCGAGGGTGATGTCCTCGCGTTCTAGATAGCCGGACAACTGCAGCAGCACCGTATCGAGATTGCCCGTCGTCTCACCGACTTCTACCAGACGGAGATACAGAGGCTGAAAGACTTTAGGGTAAGCCGCCAGTGCGACGGAAAGCGGCTGACCATCGCCTAGCGTATGCTGCACCTGTATGAGTATTTCGCCGATGCGGGTCTGCGGGCCATAAGTGCTGATCAGTCCTTCTATGGCGTTGAGCACCGGGATGCCGGCGTGCAGCAGGGCATAAAGCTGGCGGGTAAAGAGGACGATATCGGCGCGACTGATGGGGCGTCGGTTGAGCCGGGTCCACAACTGTTCGATACGAACGCCTTCGCGGAGCTCTTCCACACTGACGGGGATAAGCTGGTTATTGCGCAGGGCCTGCGCGACCATCGTACCTTCTCCGGCATCCATGATGCCCTCGCGGAGCTGTCCGTGATCATCGCGGGCACGATAGCGGAAACGCGCCATCAGTCCTCCGCCGCGTCGCTGGTCACCCGCGCCATTTCTGCCAGGGTGGTAATGCCCTCCCAAACCAGGCGCATGGCCTCTTCGCGTAATAAAGTGAACTGTTGTTGCCGGTTCGCGGCCTCAAGAAGTGCTGCGCGGCTATTACCGAGAATGGCCGCGCGGAGTAATGGATCCATGCGGATCAGTTCGAAAACCGGTTGCCGACCGCGATACCCGGTGAAATTGCAGGTGTTGCAACCTTTCCCGCAGGAAAAGGTGACGAAGTCGGGAGGCACGCCGAGACGGTCGGCAAAAGCCGCGCGTTCTGCGGGGCTGACCTCCTTGTCCTCGGTCTTGCAGGACGGGCAGATACGACGCACCAGGCGTTGCGCCATCACCCCGAGCACCGCCGACCCGATCAGAAAAGATTCCACCTCGAGTTCCTGCAATCGCGGAAAGGCGCCCACCGCGTCGTTGGTGTGGAGCGTGGCCAGCACCAGGTGACCGGTCAGAGCGGCGCGCGCGGCGATTTCCGCCGTTTCATGGTCGCGAATCTCGCCCACCATGATAACATCCGGATCCTGGCGCAGGATGGTGCGGAGCACCCGCGCAAAGTCGAGCCCGATACGAGGATGCACCTGCACCTGGCTGATGCCCTGGAGGCGGTATTCCACGGGGTCTTCCACGGTGAAAATCTTGCGTTCGATCGTGTTGATTTCATTCAGTGCCGCATACAGCGTCGTCGATTTGCCTGACCCGGTAGGGCCGGTTACCAGAAACAATCCGTGCGGACGGTGCATGATGTTTTGCAGGCTGATCTCAATGTTGCGGGGCATCCCGAGCTCATTAAAATGCAGTAATGCGGTTTGCTGGTCCAGCAGGCGCAGGACCACGCTTTCCCCGTCCTGGACGGGCATGGTGGC
>JAKBXD010000128.1 GCA_021840785.1 Pseudomonadota bacterium | reverse complement strand
TCTGGCGGCAACAGCCGGGCCACGGCCTGATCCTTCAATCGTTGTGCGTATCGTGCCATCGTTCTCTCACCTCGCCCCCCAGATTAACGATTAATGGAGGCGGCAACTACTGTGACACAGGGGGACATGTCCTCGCTGAGGAGACCGGGGTGGTGTCGCTGGTGCGGGTTGGGTAAGACTCGGCGAAACATATAAGCGGCAGAGGATGGTTTGGTTATTGGGCTTGAATTACAAATCGAAAAGTCCGCCGAGTGGATGAAGGCGTGTGGCATCCTTACCGATGGCGTGAGCTTCACGACGACACACCGGCTATCACTTAGCGATAGCGGACGAGTAAATCTCAATATAGCCGCATTCTTCACAATAATAGACAAAAACCGGAATGCCAGAACCTGGTTTGAAGTTAAATTCCCCAGATTCTGGTTTCTCTACGACGGTTATTGCGTTCAGTCCGGCATTCCGTTTCATCGTCTTGTCGGTATGATTAATACAATAGTGCGTATTGTCCCTTATAGGCATTTATTTCCCCATCCTTCTAAAGAGCGGCAGAGATTGCAGAACAGAATTGACTATAACCAAAATAACACCAATAACAAGAACCATTATAGACCAGTTTGGGGGGAACTTTAAACCCATATAATCTGTGCCAATCGCAATTAAAACAGCCCCACATACATTAGCGATAGTAGAAATAATAACAAATGGTGGTTTGGGTCGATTTTCGGCGTTCTTGATAGCCAACTCGTTCATGCCGAGTCTCAGTGCCCTATTTTCCTCAGACAGGTTAATTATTTCATTTACAATCTGGCGAATAGCAAGCTCATTCCCAACAAGCTCTGCTATCGTTATCCCAGACAGCTTACCGCCTTGGTAGATTTGCGAACTATTAGTTACCACGTTCAGATTGTCATTCATATCGGTGGCCGGAACCACTTTATTATGCGACACAGATACATGGTACCTCCCAGTCTACCATGCTTGGAGCGGGGCTAAGGCCATAGACTGGCTATGGCTGATGTAAGCGTAACTTATGGGGGCACCTTTTAATTTGCCATTATCAGTTCAGGGTGCATCGTAAACCGCTTTCCATTCCCGTGCTAATTCGGGGAGGCGCGTAACCACCTCCCGACCAAATATAATTTCGTCGACGTAGCCCATATGGAGCATATCAATCATACGGCATAGGTATGATCGCCCGCACCCCCACCACGTATAGTGGCCATCGATAAATAAAATATGCTGAACTTTACGCCCGCCAACCGCAGCTTCAAGCTCTTCTAGCTCCATGCCGTCCAAGAGGGTTTCATAGACCCCATCGGCCACGCGACTGCCAAATGTTGTTGTGTAGTAATACTCTTTAATTTCCCATATCGCGATAGGGTTAATAGCCGACGGAAACGCTCCATCGACGCGTCGTGAAAGCGTACGCAAAGGCACGGCATTATGTGTTGCTGTCGTTAGACTGCGTGGGTCGTAGTCGCACGGAGCGCCGTCAATACCTCCTTCTATCAGCATATTGACTATGCCCGTGAGAAAAGCATGATTCTTCTTCTCGGCTTTCTGCTTATTCATAGGCAGCGGGCACGTGGGGTTCAGTCCTACCCGAAGGCGCTGGAACTCACTTTCAGCCTCGTCCTTAGCCATGAGGTGTTGCTGAACTTGGTTATTTAGAACATCCGCCCGAAATCCAAAATAGTCCAGCAATGTTCTCCCAAAATCGGTAAGCACATCGTTTTGGTCTGCAATGTGGGCTGTCGTGAGGTTAATCTTGTTAAATTCCTTTCGGATAGCAGCCAGGGATGGAATCTTAACGGAACTGTCATTACTGTCGTTGCGCTCCGTGTAGCCAACTTGTTGACTAATCGTACGGACATTTGCCCAAAACTCCTTGGCTTGGGTACAAAATCGTTGGTCAGCCCTCAAGATACCGCTCCACAAGATAAATTAACGAAATGCCGACCGCGGCGCACACGGCCTCTAGTTCGATTAAGTCGAGCCTTTGTTCGCCGCTTTCGTATTTGGACACATAAGACTGCGTCTGCCCGATTCTCTCGGCGACCTGAATCTGAGTCAGGTTGGCGTCTATGCGTACTTGTCGCAGCAGAGCCGCGAGACGGGTTTTTTTCATGGCGGTACTGTAAATCGTGCGCTGGCATATTCAAATTTAGAATGATAGGATGGACGCGTAAAACAAATGGGCCGCGACCACAAATGACAGCAGTGATTCTTCCCCGCCAATCGAAGTTGTTCGCCCCTGAGGAAGCGCCCATACCTGTCGGAGCCGAGGTAAAACCGTTTCGCGCTCAGCTTCTTAAGTGGGTAGGCAATAAACAGAAACAGGCTCAATCAATAATACGTTTCTTTCCCAATCACTTTGGTACGTATTATGAGCCATTTCTTGGTAGTGGCGGCGTGTTGGGTGTGCTGGCGCCCAAGAGAGCAGTGGCAAGCGACGCTTTTGGGGCATTAATCCAAATATGGCAGACCCTCCATGACAACGCGGAAGAGTTAAAACGGCAATATAGAGAGCGGTACGAGTTAATTGGGCAATTGGGTAAGAAGCTTGCTTACGATCGAGTCCTGGCGAGCTATAACACATCGCCAAATGGCGCCGATCTCCTGTTTCTTTGCCGAGCCTGCTATGGCGGCATTGTCCGTTTCCGGAAAAGCGACGGGTGCATGAGTACACCCGTTGGCGCTCACAATCCCATCCCGCCGGGCAGTTTTGGGGAACGGGTAGACATTTGGCGCGCGCGCACTCAAGGCGCAATGTTCTTGCATAACGATTTTGCCGACGTTATGGGCCAAGCGAAGCGAGGGGACTTAGTATACTGTGATCCTCCGTACACCGACAGTCAAACGATCCTTTACGGCGCTCAGGCGTTCTCGTTACAGCGACTTTTCAGTTCTATAGAAGCTTGCAAGGCGCGGGGAGTATACGTTGCGCTGAGCATTGACGGAACAAAGTTTTCCGGGCGGAAGGACTGTCATGTCCCCGTTCCTGATGGACTATTTGAACACGAAGCCTTCGTTAGTGTAGGCCGCTCTATGCTCAAGCGTTTTCAAATGGATGGCCGCAGTCTGGAGGATCATGAGGTACATGACCGCTTGTTGCTGACATTCTGATATGGAACATCTTAACTATGCTGTGGTTCATATTCCTTCCCAAAAAAGCCTGCGCTATTGAATGCTCGGTGACTTCTCCTGGCAGTCACCTAGACCCGCAAGAAAGCATTCTGGAAACTCGTTCTTTAACATCCGCCGTACTAAGCACTTCAGTATAGGGAGCCATTTATAGACGGTCTCATGGCTAAGGGCATTATCAACGGAAGGAGCGAGCTCCCCCGTCTCGAGGACGGCGTGTGCGGCGTTAACGCGGATCGGAGTGAGGTGAGTGGCGATAATGTACGTAAACTTACGACCTGCTACCTCTGGCAATAGTAGCTGTTTTATAAGCATGTCTCCCCATGATGGGGGCCTGACAGGGTAGAGTGCGTCCAGCCAAGGCTTCAATTCCTCGGGCGTGCTAGGAAAGCGGTCGCGCGGACGGGAAAAGAGCCGTCTCGATGACCGCGCTTCTTTGGCTAAGCGTGATCGCCGCTTACGAATACTTTCAAGTATCTTATAAAGGCACAGGAATTGATAGATAGGACTATTGCTATTCAAGCTCTCTCGATATAAGGCGGTATATGCGCGAACGTCCGGCGAAAGCATATTACCAGGTAAGTGTACGAGGGGGCTGTTTTGAAATGGTATCGTACGTATGATGCTACGTACGGCAGAGGCTACTTCGGTAATATCCGCCTGGAATATAAATAAAGGGATGTCCAACTGAGCAGATATATTGCTAAGAGAAGGCGTTATGGCGGAAAGCGCAACCCTATAGGCGTCGCGCGACGTTGGAGCAGATACGCGCCCAGAGATTTTCGAGAGAAAGCCCTGCCCATCAGGGGAGCCATCAAACTGAAAAGGTGCGCCATTAAAATCGATATTGAGCCTGATCTTTGCTGTAGATGGATCTGTTAGGGTGTTGGCGGGCCGCGTGATGGCTAGGTGGGAGGTCCCTTGAAGATGCTCGCTCGCGCTTAGGTGGTGCTCGCCGGTAAGGGAGTATCCTGGGCGTGACAGCGTAAAGACGACGTCGTACTCTCCCGGCCGACCCTGGGGGTCCCAAGCGTTTCTGAGGTCAGTAAGATCCGTATGCCTTGGGACAATAATAAACCACTGTTGAAGACCACAAAGACCAGTTAACGGGGGGGATAGGATGTTTGATGTAAGGCGCTTTTGCGGAATACTGCCTTGAGCGGGCCCCTTGCCGCTCCCATGGCATTTTTTATATTTTTTCCCGCTCCCGCAAGGGCATGTGTGATTTCTGCCGACTGGTTTCATGGAAGCCTCAGAACGTGTGCGTGGCTAGCGATAAAGCATCGCCGGAGGGATCAGAATATCTCGGCAGTGTTTGGGCTATGATTAGCGCTCTCATCCTTACCCCATCCTCCCCACAAAATCCTTGGCCCGAAAATGCGTATACCGCTTCACCATCTGCATCGTCTTGTGCCCGGTGATCGCTGCGACCTCCAGGGGGCTAAATGCCTTCTCCGACAGCCGCGAGGCCGCCTCATGGCGCAAGTCGTGGAAGGTCAGGCCCGTAATGCCGGCCGCCTTGCAGACCCGTTTGAAGGCTTGCGAGATCGAATCCGCGCGAAGGGACCAGATAGGACCGTCGGCATTACCGACAGTCGATTTTTCCTCCAGGATCGCCGACGCCACCCGCGATAGCGGCACTTCACGAGGTGTCCCGTTCTTGGTTTCCGGTATCAGCAAGACCCTCGCCTGGCGGTCCAGGTGCTCCCAGCGCATGCTGGCAATCTCCCCGCGGCGCATGGCGGTCTCGATGGCCCAAGTAATGATGGGGCCAATCTCGCCGCCATAGGTTTGTGCGGTTGCCAGGAGGCGGGAGAGTTCGTCATTGACCAGGCGCCGGTCGCGGGCCTTGCCCGGCGGGGGTAGCTGAATGGTATCCACAGGGCTTACCAATGACTCCATGCCCCACTCCTTCCTCGCCACTTTAAATACATGCGCCAAGAGCGCCAACTTGCGGCGCACGGTGCCCGTGGCGGAACCGCGGGTCAACTCAGCATCTCGCCATGCCGCCAGGTCTTTCCCTCGGATAGAGGCTAAGGAGCGGGCCGCCAAGGTGCTCGAACGCCAAGCCTCAAGTTTGTATCGTTCGTCGCTGCGGCTTTTCTTTTTGGGGGTGACTTCGCGCTCGTACCTGTTAAGGGCTTCCCGCAAGGTCGTGTTTTCAGCCTCGGCGCGGGAGACAAAGACGCCCCGCGCGATCTCCGACTCGATGACTGACGCCCAGGCCTCGGCCTCGGCTTTGGTGTCGAAGGTGTGGACCTGCGCAGGATAACCGCGGCGCCGGACGTGCGCTTGCCAGACCCGTTTACCCCCCGGCCCCTTACGTGGAATGAATGACGCCATGCGATACCCCCCTGGTTGTATGCGCGCTGAGGGAGACTCTACCACGGGGCGGATTGGATTACAGCGAGATTACAGCAAACCCGGAATCGGGTAGTGGCGACTCGTCCACTAACTCCTTGTTTTGTATGGTGGCTATGGGTGGACTCGAACCACCGACCTCAGCATTATGAGTGCCGCGCTCTAACCAGCTGAGCTACATAGCCGTATTTTTAAGGTTGGGCATTTTGGAGGCAGGCTTAGGTGATGTCAA
>JAKBXD010000127.1 GCA_021840785.1 Pseudomonadota bacterium | reverse complement strand
TACAGACCAATTCCAGTGGCGCAATTCGCACACCGCGAGAGGAGGATGTCCAGATCAAGAGTCCTTTCGAAACCGTCCAAGATGGCACCTCGTACTTCAGCCCGCGGCCGCCTATCAAGTCAGCGGGACCAAATGATCAATGGCGAGGGCGATGGAACACCACTCCCGGGTCGCCACTTGGACAGTGGCCATACTCGCCCGTCACTCCGCGCTCATGTCTGAGCTGTCGGAGGAAGTCGAGCTGTTCCGGGAGTCGAAGGCTATCATCCAGTGTTGGGACTCCCAGTCCGCAAGCCAGCCCTCTGGTCACAGCAAAGAGCACTGGGCAGCCCTCTCCATTCCAGCAGGACAAGCTGCCATTCAGTGAGAGCCCGCCTCCCCTGACCCCGGATTACGATGGCGGCATGTTTCGAAAACGCTCCGTTTCCCCAGAATCGTTCCGGCGTTCCAGCGTACCGGCTGGAGTCTTCGGGCCCTTGAGCCCCATCGAGCGAGAGCTAGACACTTTACAGGAAGTGGACACGCCAACGGCCGATACAAAAGCTCCTTGGAAAGACTGCTGTCCGACATGGTAAGTTTTCCATTCCCGGGTGTCCATCCAACCTCTGAGCGAGTCGCAGTGGACGAGATCTTGCGGAGCGATGCATGCGGATGCGAAGCGCAAGTTTTTCGTGTTCGTCACCGTTCTACACCAGACCGGATGTAGATACCGGACAGACAGGCTCGGCGGTCCATACCGTTGGTGGCGACAAGGCAGCCTAGACCTATGGATCTTTCTGCCTCCGAGTCGATGATAGCAGAGCAGTCAAATGGGATTTCGAAGCCGTCAGCTTGGAAATATTGATTTCATAAGGACATGAAGCAGATAATCGCAACTGTGGCGATGTAAGATAGGAACGCTCCGCATCTGTGGTCCAGATGCTTCTCTGCGTGCTGTTGATTTCCTGGGCTCACGGTGCCGCCATAGCATGAGGAAAAGCCATATAAGAGCGAGATTACTGCGTCTCTGTGAGAGGCGGCCAGATGAGACTACTGCATACTTGCAGACCGCGTTAGCCGCGCTGGTATCAACAGTCCAGCACGAGCGTGGCAGTCACTCGTCCCCTGCAGCAGTAGGCAGTCTCGCCGCCTATGTTGGGAACAGGTCCTCAGTGGCAATCACGTGCTCAAACACGATAGAAATCAGGTAGTTGGTAATGGGAGAGCGCGGACGCCTTGCTGCTGTCTGTTCACTGCAGGTTCACGTTTCACATGCCCGCACGCTATGACGTCGCCACGCCTGCGCCACATTTGCATGTGAGAGCTTCCTGTTTCCAATCTTGGAAGCAATCCGCCATCTATACAACAACCTCGTCGTCGAGTACAACACAAATTTCGCGCTATCTCGTATCAAGCCGTACGCTGGAGGGCAGGGTCGAGAGGTTACCGTGATCGAGTGAGTACGAGACCGAGCATGCCAGCGAGACGATGACGGACTGAACTCCTCCGCCAACACGTCTACTCACCGTCATGCCGAGCAACGGGAAAGCCGCGGAGCAAGATGGAGGAGAGCAGGATGCCCTGGCTCACATGCTTGGGCAAGCCGGAGCTGCTGCCCAAAGCGGCAGCCAAAGCACTCAAGAACAGCACCAAGCCGGCCGAGACGTGCCCACGGTTGTTGAGCGGGACACTGCTCTAGATCCTGGCAACGTTCCGCCGCCCGCGTATGGAGAGCACTATGGCGAGGTACATGGCGAACAGGAAGGTTTTGGCACCGACGCCAAGGTCGGCGACGACGGGCGCGTCAACATTCGCATCAAGTCGCAAAATCGTAAGCTGTCCAGTCTCCTGACCCCGGTGTTGAGGAAACAGCAAGAGGGCATCGACCAAGAGCCAGCACTCACCCCGCCATATATCCCGCCATCATTGGGTGGTGATGAGGATGAGCCTGCTCCTCCTCCCATGAATGTTGTCATTCAAGTCGTTGGTTCCAGAGGCGATGTGCAACCTTTCGTCGCTCTGGGTAAGGTGCTAAAAGACACCTACGGGCACCGGGTTCGACTGGCGACTCATCCGGTGTTCAAGGATTTCGTCCGCGAGAACGACTTAGAATTCTTCAGCATTGGGGGCGATCCATCCCAGCTCATGGCGTTCATGGTCAAGAATCCCGGTTTGATGCCGAGCTTCGACTCGCTCCGCGCTGGTGACGTCGGCAAGCGGCGGAAAGAGGTCGGGGAGTACCTCAAAGGGAGCTGGCGATCCTGCTACGAAGCTGGCGACGGGCTTGGACCGCAAGCCACCGACCAAAGCGTTGGAGACTGGGGCCCGCAGACGGGCGACGCCGACGAAGTCACGAACGCGCCATTCGTAGCCGACTGCATCATTGCCAACCCTCCATCTTTCGCGCATATTCATATTGTGGAGAAAATGGGCATACCGCTGCATATCATGTTCACGATGCCATATTCAGCCACTCAAGCCTTCCCTCATCCCTTGGCGAATATCCAATCATCGAACGCGGATCCGCATCTAAGCAACTACATATCGTACGCTCTAATTGACATGCTCACCTGGCAAGGACTTGGCGACGTAATCAACCGCTTCCGGCAGAAGAGCCTTGGACTCGAACCGATCAATCTTGTGTGGGCGCCTGGGATGCTTCAGAGGCTCAAGATCCCGCACACCTACTGCTGGTCGCCGGCCTTGATACCCAAGCCCAAGGACTGGGCGCAGCACATCTCCATCTCTGGTTTCTACTTCCTCAATCTCGCTAGCAACTATACTCCCGATCCAGAGCTGGCTGCGTTCCTTGAAGCTGGTCCGCCACCAGTGTACATCGGCTTCGGCTCCATCGTCCTTGACGACCCGAATGCGATGACGCAGTTGATCTTCGAGGCCGTCCGGATGACGGGCCAGCGTGCGCTGGTCAGCAAGGGCTGGGGGGGCATGGGCGCAGACGAGTTGGGCAAGCCGGACAATGTCTATATGCTTGGCAACGTGCCGCACGACTGGCTCTTCAAGCACGTGTCCGCCGTCGTCCATCATGGAGGTGCTGGTACGACGGCGGCAGGCATCACGGCGGGAAGGCCTACACTAGTAGTGCCTTTCTTCGGAGATCAACCTTTCTGGGGTGCCATGGTTGCGAGAGCTGGGGCAGGACCTGATCCAATTCCGCATAAGCAGCTCACATCGGAGAAATTGGCTGAAGCCATCGAGTACTGTCTCAGGCCAGAAAGTCAAGAGCGAGCGCAAGAGCTCGCGGACAAGATCAAGTCAGAGAATGGCAGTGACGTTGGTGCTCAGAGCTTCCATCAATTCCTTGATGTCGACAAGCTGCGCTGCAATCTTTCGCCAGGCCGTGTGGGCGTATGGAGGTTAAAGCGCACACAGGTCCGACTAAGTGCAATGGCGGCCTGCACACTTGGTAACGAAGGGCTGCTTGATTTCAATGACCTCAAGCTTCTCCGGAGCAGGGAATACGAGACCGACGACGGGCCATGGGATCCAATCACCGGCGGGGCGACTGCGATCGTGGGGACGATGACGAATATGATGATGGGTGTTGCTGACATGCCTGTCGATACACTCAAAGCGCTGCGCATCCACCCTGAGACCGCTAAGCAGAAGAGAAAGCCAACAGCAGACGGCGACGCTCAAGACGCTGAAAGTACCACGGAGAATGCGCAAGACGATCCATCCACCGCAGCTTCGGCTGCAGCATCTAGCAGTGAATTACCAGGTGCGTCAAGCGGTCGTTCCGACACCGCGACGTCGAGCGGGCAGTCCACGCCTGCCACTAGTCGCACAAACTCGACGTTCAATGTTGGCGAGAGCCTAGCAAAACTGCAGAATCAGCCTTCGCCAGGTAGTGGTCGAGGAGGCAGCATGCCGACCTCCATGGCCGATGCTCTTCGTGGCCAGCTGTCTCCCGATTCAGGAGGCCGCTCGCGGTCTCGTAGTCGTCCAAGAAGTCCAGGCGAGGGCGCTAACGTCGGAGCCAGGAAGTCTCCGTCTGACCTAATGGAGACTGCACTTGACACTGGCAAGGGCTTGCGCAAGATTGTTGGCGCCGGCTTCAGCTCGCCGATGGACTTCACGATGGGTCTCACGAAAGGCTTCCACAATGCGCCGAAGCTTTATGGCGATGAGACAGTTAGGAAGCAAGCGCCCGTCACAGATTTTAGATCTGGCCTTTCAGCTGCGACCAGAGAGTTCGGCTACGGCATGTATGACGGCATCACCGGTCTCGTCACTCAGCCAGCCCGCGGCGCTGCTAAAGAAGGAGCAGCTGGATTTATCAAAGGCCTTGGCAAAGGCATTGGCGGCATCGCGCTCAAGCCCGGTGCCGCAATATTCGGGATTCCCGGCTACACTATGAAAGGCGTGTACAAAGAGATGCAGAAACAATTCGGCAGCTCGGTGCAGAACTACATCATCGCCGCACGTACAGCGCAAGGCTTTGATGAATGGCAAGCAAGCGGCGTTGAAGAGCGCCAGATCATCGTAGCAAGGTGGAAAGAGCTGCAGAAAAACCTGAAGAAGAAGCGCAATCCCGAGGAGATGGTCAAAGCCATTCTAGATGAGCAGCGGAGGAAGAAGCAGGAAGTGATGTCTCGCATGCGGCAGCGGGCAAGACAATGCAGTCCACGTAGCAGAAATCGTGCGGCATCCACGAGCCAATTTGACCGCAGCGACGGGCCGGAGATCCACGATGCGCAGAGCGCGGCGCTTACGGATGAGGCGAGGCAGGGCCACATGGCGAGGTCGCAGACTTATGCTGCACCGGCGGATCTGGAGGAAGAGGACATTAATGAAGCGATTCGGCTTTCGGTCCAAGAGACTTCGAGAGGAAATGCCAGGGAAGACGCGGAGGTTGCGAAGGCGATACAGGCAAGTCTGGCAGAGACGGAGAGGGCACATCATGGTGGACATCATGATGATGAGGAGTTGGAACGTGCAATTGCTGAGAGCTTGAGCGAGGCGAGGGGGTTTAACGATGATGCTGTGGTCTCTTCAGATGCTGGCCCCAGCGGCAACGCCACCGCCTCTGATGCAGGCCATGTCTCCGGTACCACTGCCCAGGAATTCAGTGACAGCCAAGCTCAGCCAGACGGCGGTGAAAAGAGTCAGCAGGAGAGAAACGAGGAGCAGGTCGTGCTCGAGTACATGATGAAGCAGAGCCTGCTGGAGGAGGAACACAAAAACGTCAAGGCATCATGATTCGGAACATAGCGTGATGTGCAGTCATTCGCATTTCTGAGACGATTTGATGAGCAGATGATACCCATAAGCGAGCCAGCTGTACATGTCTGTTGCAACAGTCTCGATTTATCGGAGCCTGCCGTCAGCCTCAACGTGAAGACGTTGGATATTGGATATATGTAGTGCAGAGCGTGTTGACGACGACCTCAGCCTGGCCAGAGAATCCAGCCTTGCCAGCGCCGCCTCCGCTTTCCGGAGGCTTGGCGAGCTGAAACTCAAGTTCAACAGCTGCATTGTCAGCAATGTCTCGTTTCTTGTTCAACGTGCCAAACAATAGACAGTATTCCACTACCAACGTGGGCCTCTTCGACTCCGGTAGTCTCGTCATTCTTTCGCACTGAAAGGCGCGGTCACGATGGCCGCGTTGAGGGCGTTCGCCGCAGGAGTAAGGTCGCTGGATCTCCTTCTCCCGATGCTTGCATGCTGACAGGACCGAAGGCCGTAGCTTTCGTGGCATTGTTCTGTGGACTTGTGTATAACAACTACAGGGCGCTGTCGCTTGTGTCCACGAATAGTCCAAACAAGCTGCAGCATGTTAACCTCTTGCCGGGCGT
>JAKBXD010000126.1 GCA_021840785.1 Pseudomonadota bacterium | reverse complement strand
TAGACCTGATCGACCGTGCGTCTTGTGGTAAACTGATTTCATTCCCCGAAGCATCGGCCTCGGGCAGCCGGTTCAGCTTGACGGATTGGGGGCCGTTGATTTTCAGGGGCTTACATCGCGAGTGCTTACCCCTGAAGAACCCCACCTCTCATGTGAGAAATGGCGTCGATGAGATCGGCGCTATTTCTTTTGCTTGGGCTTCACTTTACGAATCAGCCGGATGACCAATAACCGAGTCTCACGTTTGCGGTTGCGTTGGCACCGCTTGTCGCGGCGATTATCGCGCTAACCCAGAAGAACCGCCCCTGATAGCCCATCGGGATGGCGGTTATCCGGTGTCGTTTGAATTATCCGGGATAAGCTGCCCTGCCGGGGCGCTGTGCCGAAGAGTCGAGGGTGCAACCTCGGCTCCCACTTCTATAGCATACGTCTTACCCACCCGTTGGGAAAACAACATAGGGACGCACCGTTTCGAAGTCCCTTTGATGACTAACTACCGTATATGAACCGACCTGGTCTCTATGCTTGAGTAAACCTTAATTTATCCTTAAGGTTTCCTGAAGAAAAGCGAGTTCTCCAGTTGGGTGGGTAATTGCTCCAATTCGCCAGCTTTGACATTCTTTGACACCGGCCTGTACCGTAATACAGGAAGACGATACCAAACAAAGGAGACTACATTGCGATGAATGAGTTGCCATTACTCTTAACGGTCCCGGAAGCGGCGGACGTGCTCCGGGTATCGCCTCATCGGGTGTACGAATTGATTCGCCAGCACATCATCCCCTCCGTTCGAATGGGGCGTCAGTTGCGGGTGCCACGGCAACGGCTCATGGACTGGATGGAGACGGAGGCGATTGTCACAGTAGTGAATGCGCTTAATGACGGAGCCTCGTGAGAATTTCCCAAAAACGATGAACGGACAGCGCTGTCACGCTCTCCGTTCAGAATATAGGAGGTCTACATCCTATGAGTCCCATGATACCACACGACTCCGTCCCGCTGGAGCGTATTCTGGAGATGCGCAAGGCATACGAAGCGGCGCTGAAACACGGACGCTATCGTCGAATCACACCGGACGAATTTGTCCACCTGATCATGGACGGGTATAACGGCGACGAATACTGGCAGATTTCCCAAGGCCGCGCCACCCAACAGCGATTCACTCAATCGCTAGATGCGGTGCGACACTGGATTCCGGCCGCGAATCACGATGACCTGTACTTCTCGACTCGCCCCTTGGTCGACAAACGACGGATTGCCGAAAAGGTTGCCGCATCCCGAATCCTCATTGCGGATTTCGACTTGGCGAAGGTGGACGTCGTTGACGAATTACCATATGCCCTGTCATTTCTGTTCCAGGGGGACACAGAGGCATCGGGATTCTTGGCGAGCTGGGGACTGCCACGACCGCATGTCGCCGTCATGTCAGGCGCCGGGATCCATGCGTATTGGATCCTCGACGAGGTGTTGCCGCCAGCTGAAGGCGCGCGACTGCAACGGTGGCTGACTCAGAATCTCGAAACGGTCCTAAAGTCCTCCGATCCGGCCGTCAAGGACTTGTCCCGTCTCTTACGTCTCCCCGGATCGGTAAATCGGAAATATGGCGACGGCTTGCCTGTAATCGCATGGGCGCAGACGGAGATGGCGGACTCGGTGCACGCGCGAGCGCTATTGGAGACCATCCCGGACCGCGTCGACCGGCCGCTCCGCTCCGCGACGGGGGCCAAGAACCGCGCCAGCGCGTCGACGGCACCGTTTGCCGCCAATGGATCGGCGCGCCGCATTCTAGACCTTTGTCCATCGCTGGCATGGGATGCGGAGCATGCGGACACATTGATCCCGGAACCCCGGTGGCACAAGGACATCACCGTCGTGATGACAGCCGCCGACGGACGCGAAGCCGCCCACAGTCTCTCCGCCGGGGACCCCCGCTACAGCCCCGAGGAAACTGACGTTAAGATCGACCACGCTCTGCGTTTTTTACAGGACGGGGAGGGTGGACCCGCCACATGCCGGACGCTGGCCGAACTCGGAGGACACTGCGACGGCTGCCGATTCAAGGGACGAATCACGAGTCCCGCTCAGTTACGAATGACCTCGGTCGGATCCGCTGCGTCGGTCAGCGACTCCAACCCAGCGGACCTGTCAAACACGTCGGCTGAGGCGGCGGAGTGGGCTTTCGAGTCCACCGCTGATGCGCTAAGTGCGGTGGCCCAATTGGGTCCAACCATCAAAGGCAAGTTCGGATACAATCTTCGTCACCCTTTGGACCAATTCTTTCAAGCTGCTCTGCCGCACTATGCCGAATGGGAAGACGACGCCATGCGCCAGCTTTTCGACGCCCTGACCGACCATCGGGGCCGGCGTTCCCCACGCGAGTTTCGCGACGAAATCACCCGGATCGGGCGGGAAATTTGGGAGCGAAACCACCCGCCGTTAGACCGCCCCTCGTCTCCCGAGGACGTAATGAGGCAACTAGACGACTTGTCCGACGCAACGGATGACGCAGTCATAGGTCAACTTTTCGACGAGACGTTCCTCGACAGCATACTAGAATTGGAAAAGTCTCCCGCCAACTACGAGCGGGTAACCGCTCGAATTCGAAACCTCATCTCGGAGCACGCGTTATCCTGGCGCAACTGGAAGAAGGCGCTAGGGGATCGTCGCCGCGTGCTGGGAGCTTCCGGATGGCTCGTGTTCGGAAAGCTGGAAGAACAGGCACCGGAGCTACCCACCCGATGCGGGGAATACGACCTGAGCTGCATGGTGGTTCCGCAAGTTAAGAACGGCATGTTTATCCTGCCAGATTCCGAGATCCCCCTATGTAGTGTGGCCGTCCCCGTCGCGGTCGTGAATAATGCCGACGGAACGCGACGTTTCACGCGCTGGGCGATTCTGAAATTCTCCCCGGAGGAGCCGTCTTGGGTCCTAAAGAACGTTCCGCCTGACTACCACCGCGACAGCTTTGCCTTGAAGAAGCCCGACTGGGATCCCCTGATTATCCAGTCGCTTCCCGGCCGTGTCCAGCCCGTACTAATCGAGATTGAGCAACGCAACATCGCGCAACTGCAATTCCTCCACGCCGTCGAGGCATACGGGTGGGTAGATGACCGATTCACCAACTTCGTCACGGGCGATGGAGATCTCGATGGCGGCACGCACCTCATGAGCTCGCAAAACACCCAACAGTCGCAGGTCGCGGCCTACAAGAGGTCCGGCACGTTCGATGTTTGGCGGCAAACCATCGCCACAGTCATCCACCGTGACGACGGTCGAATTCGCCCCATCATCCTTGTTATTCTTGGCGCCGCGCTGGCTGGCCCCTTGCTTGGGGCTCGAAAGGAACCCAGCGGACTGGTCGTCCTGTCCGCCCCATACGCATCCGGCAAGAGTTGGACCCTAATGATAGGTTCTACGGTTTGGGGAAACCCGGACACACTGGTCGCATCCTGGGATTCCACCGCGACGGCCCGCGAGCGGCTCATGGCAGCCACCCGCCATACGGTCACCATCTTCGACGATCTCAAGCTACTACTGAACTCTAGGGGAGAAGAAGGGATGAAAGAGTTATCTACAACCGTGTACGCCATCCACGGGGGCACGGGGCGTGGGCGAGGCACTAGTCAATCCGGTCAATTAGATAACGTGGCGACGTGGGCACAGTTGGTCCTGACGTCGCACGAAGCCACAATCCTACACGACCGCGAAATTTCGGGACGAGGGGCCCAAACGCGCATTGTGGAAATCCCCTCCGAACCATTCGAAGCGAAGACTGACAAGATCGCGACGCTTATCAACGACGCGCTGAAGACCCTGAAAGGTGCGAACGGCGTGCCGGGCCACTATGGACATGCCGGCTTGGCATGGGCGCGCATCATCCGCGATGCCGAGGACCATCTATCTGAGCGCTACGATGAAATGGCGGCGCGAATTCGCATCCTTTGTCAGGAGTCGGGCATTGATGCCGGCAACGCGAGTCGTCTTGTGGCCCTCTGGACTCCAATTCTAATGGGCGCGGCCCAAGTCTTGCATTGGACGTCGGGCGGAGAGGAATTCGACCCGTACCCGCCGACCATCATGGATCGCCATTGGGATCAATTGTCAGCAACCGTCTTGCAATCCGTCTCCCGTCTGCGGGGACGAACTGCCGTGCGTGCGGCCGCCGAGGCCATCCAGACGTTCATTGGCTCGTATCTCCACGAAATCAACGAAACCACTGAATGGATCGGCCACCGTTATCCGGTTCCTGCCGCTTGGCTCGAGGCCGAACAGGAGTTGCGCATGACCGGTCCAAATATCGACACATTCATCTTAAAGCGGGCTGGGATTGCCAGCTCCGCACGGGAGCTGCTCCGCGACGTGCCATGGGCGACCTACAAATCGTCTCAACGATACTCCAAAGCTATGCACACCTCCGGATACGCCATCAATCTTCCGAAACTGAACGAGTGGCTGGCCCAATGTGACAGCCCCGATTGGAGCACGGATGTAGATCCGCATCATCCACTGCCATTCTAAAGTTGCCCCTGTGCGGGCCGCCCAACGTTATGCTGGGCGGCTTTCTGTTTGGCTGGCTCTTTGATTCGTGTAGTAGAAACAAACCTGTGCCCGTGTGTGCCAAAGTAAACATTATAGTGAGTCCGCCACTAGCTAGTCAGACAACGCAACGCCGAAATAGTACTTTGTGATGGCATTGAGGATTTCCGTATCGTCCAGAGGGCCTTCCCAAAGATCCTCCGCCTGTACCTGCGCGCTCCGTTTCGCAAGTGAGATCTTTATGGAGCCGTTGAAGTAGGTGGCATAAATGACGCTTTCAGATGACCCTTTTTTTACAAGGATCCATGGTGTCGTTGTGCCATCTCCCTGACGGGGCACTCCTAGTGGAATTGGGCGGCCCAGCAACCATTCTTCAAAGACGACTGGGCTCTTCGCGCTTTTTGCAATTTCGTTCAGTCCACGTGGAATCGTCTTGAATAGTTGACCAACGTGATTGAGCTGATCCTGTTTCACCTCTAACTCTTTTTGGGCCCGCTCGACGTTTCCCCTTCGCCGAGCCTCTTTGTCTTCCTGCTGTTGATGTGCTTGTGCGGCGAGCTTATCCGCCCAATTATTTGGCAACTCCATTTCACACACTCCTCCTACCTTAATGTTTTGGTTGGTTTGCTCTTGATTTCATAGAATTTGACGGTCTCTCACTTCGATTCCCTCTCGGGCGGTCTCGATACCATGTCACGTTAGCGAACCCTACCATGTCTTACAGGGTCTCAGCCCGGCCAATCCTTCGTTCAGCTTGACGTGAGGTAGAGAGACGTGGGAGCCGGACTTATTTACGGGGTCACTCCACCGTAGTGAAGGCCCAACAGGAGAATCACGACTTCCCACGTCCGAGACAGAACCGAAGTGTGAATGGCCACTACGCGGCCGGCATCACCTCCGGTGTGCCAAAGAGTCGACTCGGGTCATAGGCCTCCCGGTGTTTCATGCAAGCCCACGCGACCCGTAAGAGCTTGGTGGCGACTGCCACCAGCGCGGCTTTGGGGGCCAAGGGACGCACGGCCCGGCGGGTGAGTTGCTGATACCACATCTTCCACTCTGCATTGTGGGCCACTGCCGCACAGGCGGCCTGATAGAGGACCGCCCGCGCTCCGGGGCGTCCCCGCTTCGCGATGTGCGTCCGGCCTTGGTGATAACCAGAGCTGTTTTGCGTCAAATTCAGGCCAGCCATCTTTTGGGCTTGCCGGGGGTCGTCAAACCGCGTTAGGTCCCCGAGTTCCCCGAGTAACGCCGCGATGACCTGA
>JAKBXD010000125.1 GCA_021840785.1 Pseudomonadota bacterium | reverse complement strand
CTGTCAAAACAGACCTTAGGCGGTCCGGCGAAACCTCGCGTCAGGAAACAAACATCATTAAACGGCAATTGAAACTAAATAAATCATGAAAAATTAAAAGAAAATTATATCTGAAACTAATGACCAGCAGGGACAGTTCATAGCGGTTCGCTTTGATCAGGAAGGGGTGATGGGGAATGGCGTGTTGCAGGAGGGCGCCATGGGCATCGACAATGGATTGGCCGCCGCCGGCGCGGACGCGATCGACCATATCTCCGTAGAAATGGTCATCCACGCCGGGGGGAGCGGAGCCGGTGAGTACCGCAAAGCCGTCTTTGCACAGGCCCAGAAAGGTTTCCCGGACTTCGGCGAGAATGAGTTCTGAAACCCGCGGCCCGATGCCAGTGATTTCAAACTGTGCGGCTGGGTCACCCTGCAAAATGGTGGCATTAACGCGGGTTTCTCCCTCCACCTGCACGCAGTGGGAATCATCCAGTTGATGCTGCAGCAGTTTTTGCAGCAGTTCGCCGATGTTGCCGGCCACGACACAGCAACTGTGGGCGTAGACCACTAGCTCTTTGAGGGCGCGGGCGACATTGATGCCGTTACCGCCGGGATCGTAGCGGGTGGATGTGGCGTGACTTTTCTGATCCTCAATCAGGTGCGCCACCTCGTAGGCGATGTCTACGGCGGGGTTGAGCGTCAGGGTGGCGATGGGCGGGCGGCGGGCGTTGCTTTCGGTCATGGCAGCATCTGGAGCCGATGATAGTGCACGAGCGCCGCCAGGCCGGCGGAAACCAGGCGAGCACGGGCGGGATCGGCGCGGGAGGTGAGGATAACCGGCACCCTGGCGCCCATCACGATCCCTGCCAGCGTCGCCCCGGCCAGATATTCCAGATCTTTGGCGAGGATATTGCCGGACACCAGATCGGGCACCAGTAGAATATCGGCATCTCCGGCTACGGCACTCTGTATCCCTTTGATTTCCGCCGACTCTTTGGAGATGGCGTTGTCGAAGGCGAGGGGTCCGTCCACCAGCGCGCCGGTAATCTGCCCGCGTTCCGCCATTTTCGACAGGCAGGCGGCATCCACCGTCGAGACAATAGCGGGATTGACTACCTCCACTGCCGAGAGAATGGCGGCCTTGGGTTGCGTAACGTCCAGAATCCGCGCCAGATCAATGGCGTTTTGCAGGATGGCCGCCTTGGTGGTCAGGTCAGGTGCAATATTGATGGCGGCATCGGTGATGAGCAGGAGTTTCGGGTACGTCTTGATATCCGCAACAAAGACATGGGAAAGGCGCCGATCCGTGCGCAGTTTGGCGAGAATGGGGTGGAGGAAGGCGTCGCTATGCAGGTGTCCCTTCATCAGCGCCTTGGCCTCTCCGGCAAGCACCAACTCGACACCCTTTTCCGCGGCGGCTTCGGCGCCGTCGACGTGGATGATGCGAAAGTCGGGACAGACGCCGGAATCGTACCCCAGCTCGGGCAGCAAACCACGAATTTTGTTTTCATCGCCGATGAGGATGGGATCTACGATGCTTTGCAGTTTTGCCTCGCAGGCACCGCGCAGGACATGCTCCTCGGCGGCATCGACCACGGCCACGGGGATGTCGTTCAGGGGGGCGACCGCGGCCAACAGCGCATCAAAATGGGCATAGGGCATATCTTGATCTCCTTATTGCGGCAAGGCCGGTCCGTGGTGCTCTTCCAACGTCAGGCCATGACCTTGCACACGGAAGCTGTAAGTGAGGACTAAACCCAGCAGACTGACCGTGCCCATCAGCAGCAAGACCATGCTAACTCCCAGCGCGGACTGGATCACCGGCAGCAAAAAAACGCTGATGGTGGCGCCGATTTTGGCTATGGCGGCAGCGAACCCGGCGCTGAAGGCGCGGACCTGGGTGGGGTACATTTCTGTTGGCAAGATGAAGGTCGTGGCGTTGGGGCCGGCGGTCATGAACAGATTGAACACCATGAAACCGATCAGAATGAGCTGCAGATGGGCAGCGGCCCCTCCGGTCATGCCCGTCGCAAAATAGAGCAATCCCATGCCGAGCGCCATGCCCCCAAAACCGATCATCTGCATATGAATCCGGCCCAGCCAGGGTACCGCCCAGAGGGAGAGCACGGAACCGAGGAGGAGGAAGATATCCACCTTGCCGCTGTCCAGGGCATTGGCAAGGTCCCTGCCGACAACACCGATGATACCGACGTTCCCGCCATCGCGCATGGTGCCGAGCAGGATGGTGGTGAAAAGGCCGACGCCGTAGGTGGCTACGTCCATAAAAAACCAGGGTAGGGTCACCAGAATGGTGCGGCGTCGATATTCCGGAGAAAACAGGGTCCCTATACCCATATGTCGACCTGGTCGGACCTTGGCCACATGGTGGATTTTTTTGCCCAGATGCCAGGCCATGGTGGCGAGCATCTCTTTTTGTTGGGGCGCGATGTGTTCGAGAATGCGGACGGCTTCGGCATTGTGACCACGTCCCATGCACCAGCGTACGCTCTCCGGCAGGGTGAGGCGGCCGAGCAGGTAGGGGAGCACCAGCAGTGCTTCCGCAGCGAGCAGCCAGCGCCAGGTGTCGTCCCCGGGGTGGGCGCTTTGCAAGAGGACCAGCGCAAAACCCGCACCCGTCAGCATGCCGATGGATTGCACGGCGATCGCGGCCGCCATCATGCGTCCGCGCCGCCTCTGGGGCATGAATTCCGCCAGATAACTGCTGCCTACCGGAAAATCCATGCCAATACCCACGCCGACCAGTAGTTCGGCACCGATGAGCACCGCAGCATTGGGCGCGAGTGCGGCCAGCAGGGCGGCGATCATGAGCAGGATCATGTCCATGACCATGACGGGTTTGCGCCCGAGGTGGTCAGCCAGATGCCCGCCGACCAGCGCGCCGATGACGGTGCCGCCCATGAGCATGGCGGCGGCAAGGCCGACGCTGGTGGCGGGCAGGGCAAAAATGGGTATCACCAGGGGCAGTGTGACACCCAGCAGAAACATCGAGACGCCGCTGAGCAGGGTGCCGCCGGTGGATAACGCCCAGATGCGATAATGAATCGGCAGCATGGGGCTTTCGTCGAGAATCTGGGTCATGCTGGCATGATCGGGGTGTACCGGGTGCGCGGGCTGCCGCGCACGGTGATGGGTTTTACCGTATTTCAACGACGGTGCTCCCGTGTCGGTAGGAGCCGGTGACAGTGCCGGGCAATCATCAGATCTTCATTGGTGGGAATGACGAGGATTTCTACCGGGCTGTGCGGCATTGAAATGCGTAGTTCGGGGTCTTCATTGGCGACCGGATCTATCTCCAGCCCCAGTCCCAGCAGGGGTCGACAAATGGCCCAGCGGATCGCGGCGGCGTGTTCGCCAATGCCTCCCGTAAAGACGAGGCGGTCCAGTCCGCCCAGCACCGCCATCAGGCTGCCGATGGCCTTGCGCGCACTATAAGCGAATATATCGATGGCCTGCGCCGCATGGGGATCGCCACCGCGCAGCTTCAGCAGGGTCTGCATGTCGCCGCTACTGGCAGAAATGCCCAGCAAGCCGGATAAATGGTTGAGGAGCCGCTCCAGTTGCCCGGCGTTGTAGCCCTTTTCTTCCATGAGATAGAGCAGGACGCCGGGGTCGAGATCGCCGCTGCGCGTGCCCATCACCAGGCCGCCGGTAGGGGTGAGGCCCATCGTGGTATCGCGGCACTGCCCGTTATGCACCGCCGCCATGCTCGCGCCATTACCGAGGTGGGCGATGATGGTCTTGCCGGTGGCGTGATTGGGGAGCCGACCGACGATGTACTCGTAAGAGAGGCCATGAAAGCCGTATTTACGGACACCTTCATGCCAGAGATTGCGCGGCAGGGGTAGGCGGCTGGCGATTTCCGGGATACTTTGGTGAAAGGCCGTATCGAAGCAGGCGACCTGCGGAATATGGGGCCACACCGCTTGTACGGCCTCTATGGCGGCGATTTCTGCGGGAAGATGTAAAGGGGCGAAACGCAGGGAAGCGCGCAGATCGCTGAGCACTTGGTTATCCACCAGGCAATGCGTCTGATGACGCGGTCCGCCGGAGACAATGCGGTGGCCGACGCCGTCCGGCGTCGCGCATCGTGCCTCCGCCAGTGCCGCGAATACGGCCTTTAGCGCATCCTGCTGCTGCGGCAGGGCCAACTGCCGGTCAATGGCCTGCTCTTCTCCCCATCGCAACCATAAACGCCCGACGCTCTGCCCAATACGCTCGGCGGCGCCTTCCGCGCGTTTCTTTTCACCCGCAGCCCCCAGCGCAAAAACCGCGAACTTGATGGAGGACGAACCGCTGTTGAGACAGAGGACATGTCGCGTTGTCGCTATGCTCACCGGCCCCCCTCGCCAGAGGCTAACCAGGACAAGTCCTCCAGCCGCTTGCCCAGCCGCTGCAGAAAGCGCGCCGCGTCAGCGCCGAAAATCACCCGGTGGTCGCAGCTCAGGGTAAAGTCCGCACGCCCATCACCGCCCGCGGCGGCCACGGCCAGTATGGCGGAGGCGCCCACCGGCACGATGGCATTGAAGCGTTCTATTTCCGGGAAAACCCCGAGATTGGAAAGATAGAAGCTGGCTCCCTGATAATCTTCCGGATAAATCCGCCCCTTTTTGACTTTGCCGAGCAGGATCCGCCAGTCCTCCATCAGTTCCTTGAGCGGCCGACCGGCCGCATCGCGCAGCACCGGTGTGATCAGCCCGTCGCCGGTATCCACGGCGATACCTACATCCACCCGGCTGCGCCTGGCCAATCCCTGACGGGTCCAGATGTGGTTGAACCAGGGATCTTCGGCGACGGTCAGCGCACAGGCGCGGGTCAGGGCGAGGGTCAGGCTGAGGCCCGCCTGTTTGGCGGCGGCATGCAGGGACACCGTGGCAAAGCGGCTGCTGATGAGAAAGGTGGGGGTGTCGAGGGTCGCCGACATATTACGGGCCACCGCCGCGCGGAGCATGCTGGGTCGCTCGATGGTGTAGGGCGGGCCGTGGCGCAGGTCCGCATCTTCGGGCGCTAAAGCGCTGGCCAGCACCTGAGCCGCATGAATGATTCCGCCGGGACCGGGTCTGATTTGGCTCAGGTCCAGTTCCAGATCACGGGCGAGGGCGCGGGCGTACGGAGAAGCCTGA
Source organism: Pseudomonadota bacterium (assembly GCA_021840785.1). The sequence continues at coordinate 720 of JAKBXD010000125.1, read as the reverse complement.
AGACCATCGGCGTGCGGTGCAGTTGTCGCGGCAGTTCTGGCTGCGCCGCCGGCATCGGTCTTTGTCGCTTCCGACGTATCGACGATGTAACCGATGACCTGCCGTACCGGAATGTCCGTGTTCAGCTCGGCTAAAGGGCCTGCCAAAACGCCGTCGGCAAAGGCCTCCACATCCAGAATCGCTTTATCCGTTTCGACCTCGGCAACGGCTTCGCCTTTCTTGATCGCTTCACCGACGGCCTTGTTCCAGCGGGTGATGCGTCCGGTTTGCATGGTGCCGGATAATGCCGGCATGGTGATTTCTGCTTTCATCAACCTTTCCCCTATCGCCGGGCCATCAGAAAGGCGTTGATCCCGGCTGGATACTTGTCTTGCAGATCCTTGATGAGCTGGGTGATTTCGGCGACACGATCAATGGCACTCATAGCGACGACTCCTTCTCCCTTGGGGGAAACCTGCTTCAGGCGATGCTGTTTTTGAGGAGGATGCTGTGTCCGGTCATGGCCTTGGGCTGCGGCAGACCCATGAGTTCCAGGATGGTGGGGGCGATGTCGGCGGTACCACGACCGATACCCAGGCGCGCGTCCGGTTCCCCGATCAGCAGCATAGGCACCGGATACACCGTGTGCTGGGTATGGGGCTCGCCGGTGATCGGATCCACCATCTCGTCGCAATTGCCATGATCGGCGGTGAGGATGACCTTGAAACCCTGCTGTCGGGC
>JAKBXD010000124.1 GCA_021840785.1 Pseudomonadota bacterium | reverse complement strand
GCGTAGGAAGCCCGCTACGCCACGATCTCACCCCTACCCGCACCCATAGTACCCCCAGATTTAAGCCTTAGATCGGCGTCCGCGCCTGTTCTCCATTCCGTCTCCTATGGTCCTGCCAGCCTCACCCGTCGCCCCGTGCCGCTTGCGCGCGCGACTCCCTCACAAGCTCCGCGCCACCCCGCCGAAAACGGGCGGTGTGTCACTACGCTTGCCGGTCGCAACCCCGCGCACTGACGCGGCCCCGGATGAGGGCGACGGGTGACGCAAGACGCAGGACCACACAAACAGGAGCCACAATATGAATACGAACAGCCGCAAGCAGGACGCCAGAAGCCAGGTCGAGGGTTCAGGGCTCACAATCCGCAGGGGGGTTTAATCCCCATGTCAGAAGCCGCCAGCGCCCTTTTGGCGCTCAAGCCGTTTATCAGTCGGTCGCAAATGCAGGTGCTGTGGGATCTGTGCCGCCAGGGCGAGGAAAAGGCGCACTTCCGGCAGATGGTCCAGGACTGGGCGGCACGCATCGCGGCCATGCCCAAGACCTATGAGACCGACGGCCAGGGCCTCAAGGCGGTTGCCTTCCTGCACTACTACACACCGGCCTTCGATTTTTTCATCACAGAGAAGGACCGCCAGGGTGACGGCACGGTGCAGGCCTTCGGGTTGGCGTGCATGCACGCGCGCGAACTTGGATATATCAGCATCCGCGAGATTGTCAGTGCCGGGGCCGAACTGGACCTGTATTGGGTCGCAAAGACTCTCGCTGAGATCAAGGGGGCCGCATGAAGACCGAACCCATACCCATGGCCGTAACGCGGAGCCGGTGGCAGCGTATGTCGCCAGACTTTAAGGGCTGGATTGTTGTCGACGGTCGGCGCGTGCGGGCCATGCTGACATATCGGACGGATGGTGGTCAGGGCGTCACGATGGTGCCCGTAGTGATAGTGCCGGATCCGGAGACCAACACGGACATAGACGCCCAAAGATGACGCTGACGGGGCCGGGCGCCTCCAGCGCCCGGCTCAAGTGCTGGGCCGCATAAGCGAAAACGCAAGTCAAAACCGCGCGGAGAGGGCGGGTTAGGTGGGCGTCCGGGGTTGAAGATCGGCACCTACTCGTCGATGGATACAAAAACAGCCCACTATCCTTGACTTATTTTGTATCATATCGTATCATATATACCATATCGTACCACATCAGGAGGCCACACACATGGGGCGCGAAGCGAGCATCAGTCGGGAGCAGGTCGAGGCAGCAGCTGAGAGCATCAGGTCCGGCGGCGGGGTGCCTACCCTGCGAGCTGTGCGGGAAAAGATTGGCGGAGGATCAATGGGCACAATCAGCAGGATGCTTCAGTCATGGCGGGAGGCCCAGGGGCGCCCAGCCACCCATGAAGTCGCCATTCCGCCCAGCCTGGCGCGCGCCATCCTTGACCATCTGGGTGCCGAGGTCGCGCAGGCCAAGGCTCCCCTGGTCGCAGAGCTTGCGGAGGCCCGGCAGGCTGCTGCGGATTTGGCCGCCGAGAACGAGCGCCAGGCCAAGGAGATCGAGGATCTGGCCGCGCAGATGGCGGCCCTAGCCGAACAGAAGGCCGCCGCCGAGGGCCGGGCCGCGACGCTGGCGGCGGAACTGGCCGGCGCCCGTGAAGAAGCCGCGCGGGAGCGCCGGACCGCCGAGGAGGCGCGGGTCGAGGTTGCCAAGGCGGCGCTTCGGCTAGAGGTTATGCCGCGCTTAGAGGCGGATCTGTCCGCCGCGCGGGAGGCGCTGGAAACCGAGCGTGCGGCGCGGGTTGCGGCCGAACAACAGGCGGCGGTCGCCATGGCGCGCCTTGAGGAGCGCGGAAGAGGGTAACCTCCTCCATGGCCCGGCGGTGTGCGGGGCCCCATCCACGAGGCCCGATACGGAATGTTTCTCCACCGTCAGACCTTACTTATCGAGGGTACCTTCGTGCATCTAGGATAGCCTGAATGTGCTCCTCACTCATGGGTGCGGTAGGAGAGCCAAGGCCATGCCAACGGGCAAGCATGCGCTTATACACCTCCGTTGTTTGTGAGTGTGAATTAAGGTCGCGGTTCGCCAAGACAGACTCATAACGATGATGTTTAAGTAGGTCTTCCGCAAATCCGAGAAGGGCGGTCTCATGGTTCCCGTCGAAGCCCGGAAATTGAACCTGCTCTTTACTGATCTTTGTCTTTCCCTCAAGGTGATCAACGCTCACGTTCAGGTTGTCAAATAATTCGATGATTTCTAGAACGTGATTTGTAGATTCTTCGGAGAGATTTTCGTAGAGCGGCTCGAATATCATATCGTAAATCCATTTGTGGCCGTTCCTGAGACTCTCTGCGATATCGGCATATCCAGAGCCCGGCTTAAGAGCATCCAGAATTTCATACTGAAGCGCTAACGCAAAGCGTTCTGTGTCTGTGAGTTCGATTTTCATACATTTTCCCCAAGGATGTTCATATACTACCCCAACCGCCCCACCAGATCCTCGGGTGGCGGGTGCCAGATGATTTACGGATCCACATGAAGGACTGTCGATCCGCTCTTAAGAGATTAAGATTAGAGATCCTGCACAAATGTTACGACCGACACGCTTGGATCCGCGGTTGGGCTCGCAGATCCGCGCTTTGCTACAATCCCACGCTGGCGTAATGCTTGTCCCAGGGCATTTAGATAAGCCGGGTTTTCTGCATCGGCAATCAGTCGCTGTAACTCCCTCCCGGCCTTCGTGAAGAGAAGGGCCGGAATTGCAAAGCGGTTCGTCGGCGACGATACCTGAATAATAACTCCATTATTCTTTAACATAACCGAGATCTGCTTTTCCGAATCAGCACTTCGTACCGCTCCTGCGACGACACTATCCAGAAACCCGAATTGCTTTTCCGCGTTATCGGTGATCAATAAACCAGAATCTCGTAACATCAGAATTGTCTCGAATGATAGACCGAACGGTTTTAGCGCTGTATTGAGATCACTAGAAGGCTGTGCGATCCACCCGTCTGCCATTGCAAGGGCACACGCTCCCTGAAAAACCTCAGCTTCTGCCCGGGATAACTGGCGAAGGGTATCTAATGTTCGTAAGCTAAAGGTGCCAGGTGCGGCGACTTCACCCGCCAGAATCTTACCCCACAACAATTGCATATCGGTATCGCAGACGTTTTCAGCTTCCAGAAAAAACTTCCGACGCCAGTCGGCGTCGAGAGGATTTGGGGAAACGTTTTCTGGCAATTCCTGGGCCGCATAATCAGCAACGGCTTCCAGATTGGCATACCCCTCTATCTCTCGCGTCAAAATCCGCATCCGCGCCCGCTCCGCAAGGTCCGGTCGATCTGATACCAGTTGTTCTATGTGTTTCAGTTCCGCGTGTAACTGAAGATCCCGAGCCTTATTGGTGGTTTCGATTTTGCCGAGAGCAGCGATCTGCTCAGCATCTGCCCGCGCCTTTGCCTCTTGGCGGATTTTTGTGGGGAGGTAGAGCGTACCGATGCCGCCGGAAACGACCTCAATGAGTTTTGTTAGAGGCTTACTGAGCCCCGCGATGTCGTTAAGTTCGATCGACATATTTTCCCTGGACCAATCCTGATTGCGTCTCTATTTGCCGGCTTTGCGAATATAAACGACATTAGCAGAGAGCATATCAGGTCAGTATTTAGGTGGCCACAGAAACCGGTCATCCGAACCTCCCCACCAGACCCTCGGCCCTTAAATGCGTGTACCGCTTGAGCATCTGCAGGGTCTTATGCCGCGTGATCGCCGCATCGTCGGTGACGGACTCCCGTGCCTCCTGGAGGTCGCCCAGATCTACGGTGGCGAGGTCGCCCCATGGCGCAGGTCATGGAAGATTAAATGGATAGCCGTTCCCAGAGCCCCGATTGGACCGCGTCCCAGAGCCCCCATTCACTAACCACAATCACGCCATCCGGATCTCCCGGCTCGGAGTCCAGGTCACGGAGGGTGACCCCGCGGTGGTCGCGGGAGGAAAGTACATAGGCGGCTCCCGTGGTCACATCCTTATAGAGCATGAGGTCGTTGCCCATGACGGTATTCTAAAAGGGGGCGCAGACAAAACCAACCCCGGAAAACGGGGGGCATCGTGCTATTGCAGGGCGATGTCCGCCTAGCGTATGGTTCATTCACCCTAAACTCCGCACCGGGAGGTCGGCGGATGCCAAGCGACCACACTGCGCATGTCTTTATTGACACAAATATTCCCCTGCACTTCCAGCGACCTGACCAGATTGATTGGTGCAATCTAACAGGCTCCCACACAGTGAATCTCGTGGCGGCCCCTATCCTATTGCGTGAGCTTGAAAGGCAAAAGGTCCATAACCCATCACGCATTCTGCGGGAGCGCGCTGGCGCGTTTGTGAAATGGTTGGATGGTTTCATGGAGGATCCCGAGAAGACCGTTCTGGCAGGCGTGCAATGGCTCTTTTTGCCCCATGAGCCTCAAATCGATTTCGCAGTCCACAATCTGTCGCGAGATATTTCCGACGACCATCTGATTGCTAGCGTTTTGGATTATATGGCGGGTCTGGGAGATCCCGTCTATGTTGCAACCGGCGACATTGGGGTTAAGGGTAAGCTAAAATTTCGCCAGATTGACGTTCTGTGGTTGCCGGACAGCCTGAGACGACCTACTGAACTGGACCCTATTGAACAAGAGAACAAGACGCTTCGTGCTGAGAACACGAAACTCAAGAATCGCATCCCAAAATTGTCGGTAACCTTTCCCGATGGAGCCCCATTTCAAGAGGTATGCATAGAAGGGCGGCGGGATCTTGGCGTTCCTTCATTGGAAGAAATTAAGAGGGGCCATCCGTTAGCCAAACCCGCGGAAGATAGTGCTGCGGCGTTAATTCTCCAAAGCGCGCCGATGGTCGCAGGCTGGGCGCGCTGGCAAAAGCTTTTGGCCATTTCCGCAGATCGGGTAAAGGACTACGATGAGGCCCTTAACAACTATTATGGCGGGTACGAGAAATATTTGCGGGATTTGGAGAACTATCAAGAACAAAGGCGATTGAGCGTTCAGATTGGGGTTGTAATCGCCAATACCGGAACGGCTCCAGCTACTTGCATCCGGCTTACGCTCACCTTCCCCGAAGATGTCAAGGTCGCGACTGTCGATGATGCTCCGCAGGAACCATCTGCCCCAAAGCCGCCACCACGACCAACCCCTGGAGACGATATCCTTGGCGTCAACCTTTTTCACGGCATGTCGTTAGCTGGCCTAAAAACGGGGAACGCAGCACATCGGCTGGGATCCATGCGAATACCCCATGAAGGAGACGCCAACATTGCTTCCGACGGTCAATCCGTCCGGTTCAGATTGGGTAGACTGCAACATGGCGCCAGGGAGCCACTAGAGGCTTTCGTGATGCGTTTTATTGGACAGCAGAATGTTGGCTCGTTCTCCATCCAATACCGTATATCTGCCGATGAGATACCAGAGCCAATAACGGGCGAGATTCACATTCGAGTTAGGGGAGATGATAAATAGTGCCCCATGGCCTGTTCTCGCGTGAGGCATTCCGAAGAAAACCGCGCTAAAATACCCCCATAATTCGGACCCGGACCACCGGGCGATTGCAGCCACCCGAGACCCCCCATAATGACGAGCGTCACCCCGGTAGCGGCAAAAAATGAGGCGCCCGGGCGGCGCCGCCCTTGTTTATTCAAACCTAAATTTACTCCCATCGAGGTATTCCTGGATGGTCTCGATTGCTAACCAGCGGCGTCCAAGAGTCTCGGCTACGCGTCCGGTTGTGTTTGAGCCAGCGAATGGATCCAGGACGATATCATTGCCATCTGTCAGAAACTTAATAAAGAACTCTGGCAGTGTTGCGGGGAAACGCGCAGGATGG
>JAKBXD010000123.1 GCA_021840785.1 Pseudomonadota bacterium | reverse complement strand
CGAATCGCCGGAATTCCTGCACCTCGACCATCAGCGTGACCGCCGCCAGGGTGTTGATCCCCTTGAAGCACCGCAGGTAGGACACGGGGGTCTTGTAGGTCGGGTTCTGTGCCAGTTCTTCGACCTGTGCGGACAGATCCTTCAGACGTTCGCTCGTTTCCTCGACCGCCCGGTAACCGGCATCGAAGGCCTGCTGGAGAGGCTTGAACTCGAACTTCTGGGCCTTGAGCCAGGCCCAGTGCTTCGTTCCCCACAGCACGGTGTTGTCGGTGTAAACCCGTCCCTGACGCAGAAGAAACTGGGTCAGGCGGTTCCGGTCCCGGGTCTGATCGGTCAGGGCATCTTCTCTCGCCCGGACCAGATCCCGGGCGGCCTCTTCCGCTCCTTCGGGGATCCGGATCGCGGTCAGTTCACCGGCCCGGAACAATCGGGCCAGCTTCTCCGCATCCCGTCGATCGGTCTTGACCCGGTCGGTGGGCCGGACAGGAATCAGGCCCGGAGCAATGACGCTGCAGACATACCCAAGGTCCTTGATCTGGCGGGCAATGACATAGCCGCAGGGTCCCGCCTCATAGACAAAGTGAATGGCCTCTTCCTTTCTCAGAACAACCTGGATCTCTCCCGATCCGGAGACCTTCCTCACCATCTTTTCGATTTCCTTCGGAGTGTTCTGGATCTTCCAGGCGTCCACTCGGTCCTTTCCCGGGAAAAGAACCGCAACAGAGATTGTTTCCTTGTGGACGTCCATTCCTACAATGATCGTGTTATTCTTTTCCATGGTCGGCTCCTTTGCGTTATTGTTGGATAGGCCCTCTCCGGGGCAACCCACGAATGATAACCTGAGGGCCGGCCATGTCTATATTATCTAATAAGATAATAGAAACCATCGTTAGGGTGATAGAATGGAAAAAATTTTTTGATGGTGGAGTTTTCGAACGCCAAAATCATATAATTATTTGTAAAATATCAAATAATAATCCGCAGTTTTCTTTTTAAGATTAATATGATAGGTTTAATGCATTCGCCACACAAAAATCCGAGATAACTTCAAGAATACAGTCATTTTCTAGCGATTCAAATTGATCTAGACCGAATACCTTGCATTCTGCGACAATCATATCTTGTCGATCCACGGACACAAAATGCTTTTAATAGATTGATTCTGCACAAAAATCAATCTCACGATCAATCGGTGCTTAGTGGATTAGTCGAGTCGTGGCGGGTTTTGTTGCTTATCATCGGAACTTGAACCCTTGCATGTTGCCGATACATTTATCAGTGGGTTGTAAAGCCGGGTACAAATAGCCAGTGATGCACAACGGTAGGCAAGCGGTATAGCTCTTGCGAAGGGATAGAGATGTTGCATGCGCTTCAGGGCATCAGGCCCCTTTACCTCCTACCTAGCGATCCGCTCGCGGAAGAAGTGCTTATTCCCAGCTTCCTCGTCTCCGATAAAGTCGATTGTATGGTAGGCTTTTTCGCAAGCAGTGTCCTTTCCTCGCTTGCACCCGGTCTAGCCACCTTCATTAACCGCTCGAAACATTGTTTCCGCCTCATCATAAGTCCGCTGTTGAGTCCCGAGGATAAAGAGGCGCTAGAGGACGGTGTGAAATCAGCAGGAGAGATCGCACAATCGGCGCTCGACGAATTGATCGTTACCGAGGACTTAATCCAACAACACTCACTCAAATGCCTTTCCTATTTGCTTCAGGCGGGCCGAATAGAAATCAGGATTGCGGTGATGAAAGACGCACTGTTCCATCCGAAGGTCTGGTTATTCGAAGCAGAAGGAAAAGTGATGGCTGTGCACGGATCGAGCAACGTGACCTATGCGGGTCTGAAGAAGAACATTGAACAGATCGCAATCTCGAAATCCTGGGAAGACCCGACCCAGCGGTACATCACCGATAAGCTCAGGTATCAGTTTGAACGGCTTTGGGAGAATAAGGAAGATAATTGCGTTGTCGTTGCGCTACCGCACGCGATCAAAGAGCGTCTTTTGAAAATCTACAGCTCCGAAGCTCCGCCTACGGAAGCGGATTTGGAGGCCCTGTACAAGCGGGCGCTTGGTGTAGCACAGTTCTCCGAAACGCCCGCCGAATATGTGGGAAGTTCCGGCCGCGTATTTTCCATTCCAGCGGGTCTGCGCTATGACGATGGCCCCTTTGAGCACCAAGGCAAGGCCGTGAATGCTTGGTGCGGTGCTGGTTTCCGAGGAATCCTTGAAATGGCAACGGGCTCCGGCAAAACGATCACGTCGATGATCGGCGCATACCAACTCTATGAACAGAAAAAGCCGCTGCTCATCGTGATCGCCGCCCCATACGTGCCGCTCATCGAGCAATGGTATGAGGAAATCGAAGACTTCGGTCTCAAGCCAACAAATTTGACTATTGTCGGGGGGGCGCAGAAACGGGCTGCTGAACTTCAACGTATCAAGCGGCGTTTATGGACAGGCTTGTCAGACGTTGAAGCCGTCGTAGTCAGCCATGACACGCTCTGCACTTCGGAATTTCATGATTCTGTGTCTTCCTTTGAGTGCGCTAGGCTGCTAATTGCCGACGAAGCGCACAATCTTGGGAGCCCTTCCTTCATTAACAACCCGCCAGAGTTCTTCGAGTATAGGCTTGGCCTTTCGGCGACACCCATTCGCCAATACGATCAGGAAGGCACGGATGCCCTGCTCTCGTTCTTCGGCCCGGTGGTTTTCAAGTTCACGCTGGAGGAAGCAATCGGGCGATGCCTTGTCGAATACGAATATTACGTACATCCGGTTTATCTCACGGAAAGAGAGATGGACTCCTGGCATGATCTTACCGATAAGATCAAACAAAACTCATGGCGCATCAACGACGGGAATCCCGATCAATATCTGACAAAACTCATGCGCGACCGCCGGGTACTGCTTGAGACGGCAGATGGCAAGCTGACGTGTCTTGCAGTGCTGCTTAATAATGAAAACCTAAAAAACCTGCGCTACACACTAATTTATGCAACGGACAAAGGACCGGAACAACTCGATGCCGTAAATAGGCTTCTGCAGGACAGAGGGGTTCTGTTTCACCAGTTGACGGCGCAAGAGACTGCAGACCGAGAACAGACGAAGAGAATCATCAGGTTTTTTCAACAGGGCGATATTCAGGTCCTAACGGCCAAAAGGGTTCTCGATGAAGGTGTGAATATCCCACAGATCTGCAAGGCTTTCATTCTCGCTAGCACGACTGTTGAGCGGCAGTGGGTGCAGCGGCGCGGACGCCTACTGAGAACGTGCAGCGCTATTAACAAGACATACAGCATTATTCATGACTTCTTGGCGTTGCCACCGGGCATGGAGGACGGCCTCGATCCAGACGCACGGAGCCTCGTGCGGTCGGAACTGCGGCGAGCACAGGAGTTCGCAAGGTTGGCGAAAAACGCGGGCCGACCTGATGGCCCTCTCGCCATTATCGATAAAATGGTGAACGCGGCGTATTTGTAGTCAAGGCAACCTAGGGGGCAAAGATGCCACTGAATGATCGAAAGATAATTTCAATAATATTTAAAGAATATAAAAGTATTGAGGAGCGCTGCGAAGGATATCGAGAGGAAATAATTGAGGTAATTTCAGACATTATCGAATATGAGCGGCAACATCGGGTGCAGGGGACAAATATCCAAAAAAAGATTAATGACAAATGCAACGCGGCGGCTCGCTTTCTCTCCGAGAAGCGCGGCATAGACGTATCGGCGGAGGAGTAAACCATCATGAAGCTGCTCCGTGCCAACTTTGAAAATTTCCGCCTTCTGAGAGACCTCGAACTACAATTTTCCAGTGATCCAAACCGCAATCTTACTGTGATCCGAGCTGCAAACGAGTCGGGAAAGACAACGATTTTGAATGGTCTGCAATGGGCGCTCTATGGCGACGCAGCCCTTCCCGGCAAGGGTGAGGATTTCCGACTACATCCGATCGATTGGGATAGCAGTTCTAGCCACCGGGTTCCGATCACGGCTACGGTCGAATTCGAGATTGCGACATATCGGCGCGCTCCCGCTGGACTGCGTGAAACACGGCACCAATACCGGCTAGTTCGCTCGTCTTTCGAGGAAGTGGATGGGAAAACCTCGCGTCGTTCACCGTCAACGGTCAAACTCTTTGCTTTAAAGAATACGGGCGCGAACCCTATCGAAGCTCCCGAGGCCATTATCAATGACGAACTGCCGCCAGAGTTGCGCGATATTTTTTTCACAGATGGTGATCGCGCACTCAGCTTTATCGAAGCCGACGTCGCACTATCGACTAAGCGCGAGCGCGTGCAACGCGCGATCCGCTCCCTTCTCGGACTCGGTGTCATAGAGGAAGCCATCAGGCATGTCCGCAAAGCGTCATCTGATGTCAATAAGCAGGCAAAGCAGGTGGGAGGAGGAGGCGCGCTGAACAAAATTGCATCGCGGCTGATGGAAATCGATGACGACATCATCAAACTCGAAGGCGAGCTCGAGGATGCCAAGCAACAGTTCATCGCCTTCGATGAAAAGGTTGAGAAAACCGATCTCAAGATCACTGAGGCGCTGCAAAAGGGCGATAAGGAGAAGCTTCAAAAGGACATTGAACAGGCGAAGCGCAAGATCAAACAGCTCGACGATCAACTAAACGTCGCCAACAAGGAGCACAGTGTTCTGTTTCGTGGTCAGTACGTTGCCACTGACCTCTTGGCGCCAGTGCTCGACCACGCTTTCAGCCTGCTTGAAAAGCTACACGACCAAGGAAAGATACCGAACACGATTATACCCGTTCTCGAAGATCGGCTGACTGCTGAGATATGCATCTGCGGAGAGACATTGAAGCCAGGAGATCCCGATGGGCTTCGGCGTTGCAAGCATATTCAGAGTCTGATTAACGATAGCAAGCGCGCCGACGAAATCCAAGAGATTGTTACCGACCTCTATTACGGTGCGAAATCGTTGCTCTCAGATGTGGGCAGTCGCTGGCGGGAAGAATACGGCAAGGTGGTCAAGAGTCGCGAAGGTTTACAGGAATTGCGCGACGAAGCTGGCCGTGAATTTCGTTCGCTGGAACTGCAGCTCGATGCTCTGCCCGATACTGATATCCAGGGCCTTCGCGAAACGCGGCGGCAATACAAGGATCAACGGGACCGCTGCCTATCCAAACAATCGTCGGTCGAGACACAGCTTGAGGGATTGCGGCGCGACCAGGAAAGTTTGAAGCAGGAACGTGACCGTTTGCTGCGCGAACAAAAAAAGGGCATGCGGATTCTATCCGAGCTTGAAGTGACCCAGGACGTAATGCACGTCTTACAAAGTTCCTATGAACGGATCACGAATGAAGAACTGAAAAAAGTCAGCGACCTCATGAACTCCATTTTTCTAGAGATGATCGGTGCCGACCCCGAACAGGGGGCCATCATCCGGCGCGCCGAAATCAGCCATGAATTCGATATTATCGTCTATGGGCCGAATGATCGAACGCTCAATCCGGATCGTGATCTAAATGGTGCTTCCCGACGCGCGCTGACGCTGGCGTTTATTTTGGCATTGACAAAGGTTAGCGATGTCGAGGCGCCAAACGTAATCGATACCCCTCTTGGCATGACCAGCGGCTATGTTAAGCGCTCGATTCTGCGCACTGCAGTTCGCGAAAGTGCGCAGCTCGTCCTGTTCCTGACACATGACGAAATAGCGGGTTGTGAAGACATCATCGACGAAGCAGCAGGCGTGGTCATCACCTTAACGAATCCCGCCCACTATCCCAAGATGCTTGTCAACGATCCGCATGTTACGGAGCGCAAGGTGCTCCGCTGCGAGTGCGATCATCGGCATACCTGCCCCCTATGCCAACGCCGTACTGACTCTCAAGTAGCGCTGGAAACCATTCTAGGAGGCTCTAA
>JAKBXD010000122.1 GCA_021840785.1 Pseudomonadota bacterium | reverse complement strand
GGTATGAGTAGAAGGGGGGGGTAAAGTGTTCCATATTAAAGCGTGTACGACTTGGAGTGCGGAGGCTGAGGCGGCGGCCATTGCTGAGGCGGCGGCCTGGTTGCAGGATGGTTATGTGCCCTGTGGCATTACGCTACGAGTAGATACTGAGCAGCAGGCTGCTGTAGGCGGGGTGGTGCAGGAGACACAGCATGCAGTGACGGGCGCTGTGCTGCGACTTGTACGCTGCCCGACGCTGTATCAGGCAATACCAGCTCGATTTTTGCCGTGTGTGGCGGCGCTTGGAGGACCCCTGAGCGTAGATGCGTTGACGGGATTGCACATACCGAGCTATGCAAGTGCGCAGGCTGTGTACGGGAGTGGGGGGACGTTATTGGCGGTGGAAGGCTGGGGGCCGCGGTGGCTGGCGTTGCAGGCGGGGGCGGCGCTGGATCAGTTTGAATTAGAGCCGTTGCGGCGATTGCGGTGGGAGGCCTGGGCGGAGGCCTGGTGGGCGGAAGCCGCGATGGGGTTTGATGGGCGAAGTGCGCTTGCGATGCCTGCGACTGCGGCGTCTTCGTTATTAGAGGCGGCGTATCGTTGCATAATGCCGGCGGATTGGCCAAAAATTACGTTGCAGCGATTTCATGCGTGGGAGCGTTGGCATGGGATGACGCGTACGGCGGTGATGGTGCGCGGATGGGAGGAAGTGGTGCAGGACTTGGTGCAGCATGCGACGTTGTGGGCGTGTCTATAAGACGACCGCGGAAAAGTGAGTAGGGTGAAAGGAGTGTGTGTAGTGACGAAAGAAGAAGCTATAGCGGCGGCGGAAGCTGAAGCGCGAACCCTACTTGCTGCGGGCTATGTTATGAGCGATAGCACTGTCGCCGCCTACTTACGTGACGGAGCAGTTGTTTGGGAGGCTCCGCCCGAGGCTTCTGATGCGCGTATTCCGACGTTGTATCGTTGGGAGGTGCCTGATCTTTGGGAGGGGCCACAAGCGGTTGTGGCAGCGATGGAGGATGGCTTTCGGCGGACTAATTTGTGGACTGGACAATGGCTTCCTGATGTGTTATATCCGCGGTGTTTTTTGTCGGACGGATTTGGGAAGCCATCTGTGAAATGGGCTGTGCCGATATGGGTACCGCCGTGGCAAATGATGCGATTACAAGCGCAGCGTGTGTTACGGGCACCTTGGGTGAATATCCCCGAGGCAGTGTGTGCTGCATGGGCCGCGACCTGGTGGCGTGATGTTGGGTCGGATGATGAGGAAGAGGCGTTAGAAGTGTTTAAGCAGGCGGTGATGTTGGTCCCGGTGGCGCGATGGCCGGAAGTGACGTGTCGGCGATTGCGGCTTTTAAAAGTGTTGACTGGTATTGATTTGCAAAAGCCGGCAAGTTACGAAGGTCAGAAGCGGCTGTGGGAGCAAGCGTTAGATTGCTTGGCCGATATGGATTCGGCGGTGCTGGCGTGCCTCTAATCGGCCGCATAAAAATGAGTAGGGTGAGGAGGGAGAAAGTGAGCATCGAGCATTATGAAACGGAAGCGGCGTATGGGGCGGCTTTGGGCCGCTTTGCGCCGGAAGAGCCGGGGGTCGGCTGGGTACAGTATCCGATTGCGGATGGGCCGCCGTGGTACACGGTATTGGGATGGGTGGCGCATCAGGCGGGCGTGCGGGATGAGGTATTGACGGCGCCGGTGTCGTTTGAGGCGTTGCTTGGAGGCCGCAGCGCACGTGCGGTGCGAGAGCGCTTTGCCAATTGGCGTCCTTGGGGGTCGGTGACGCCAGCGGAAGAGCGGCGGGGGCGTGCGATATGGGCGGCCATTGCCGCCGCCTTTCCGGGGCACGATGTCGGGGATCTGCTGGAATTGAGCGAGGCGGATGCGTTAGAGCCGGGGACGGTGGGTGTGTACCGCGGGATGCACTTTGTGCGGCGGACGGGGGATAATCATCGAGCGGCGTTGCAGGCGTGGGGCATTCCGTTGCCGCGTCTCTATGGGGAACGGCTGGCGGCCTGGCAACGAGGGGAGCGGCTATAGGGGCGTAGCGCCACAAGCACCGCCCTAGGCGCCGCGCGAGGGGTGTATACCGAAGTAGATACCAATTCCGGGATAGCGTGCCTTAGCGAGCGGCTGCGTGCCTGTGCGACGATATGGAGTGCGTAGCCGCGGAAAAGAGAAAGGGAAGAGGAGGGATGATGTGGATGCGATAGATCGCACTTGGCAGCGACAAAAGCGGCAGGCTGACAAGCGGTTGCAGCAGGATCTGCGGCCGATTTTGATTCCGCGTTTTAATGACTGGGAGATACAAGACATGGCACAGGGCTGTGGCGTGGTGTTGTCGGAGCGCGAGGATTGGTCGTCATTGACGTGTACGAACAGTGTGCGGTATTGGGGCGTCTTTTGCCGACGGTGGGGGCATGCGGTTAATTGGCCGAGTTGGGCCTCTGATTTGTTTATTTATACGGGGACGGAGTGGGATGTCGCTTATTACTGCTATTGGGTGCCGCGGTGGGTGGCGTTGTGCGGTGTGATGCATCGCATACCGCGGGGGGTGACGGCGGCTTTGGGGACCTGGGTGGAGGCGCGTATTACGGGAAGCGTAGAATGGATGCGCAAGAAGCCGGAAACGATGCTGGCGATTAAAGTGTATGATGGCTTGCGTCTGGCGATGCTCTTGCCGCAGCGCGAGTTGCTGCATATGGACGACGCATATTTTCAGGATCTAATCATGGGGAAGTGTCCGTGGCCGTGGACGGGGACGGACACCGAGCGCGTGCGCGTGGAGAAATGGCGGGCGTGGCAGGCAATGCACGCTTACTTGTAGTGGGCGTGCGGCCGGAGAAAAAGATGTGAAGTGAGGGGAGGAAGAGAAAGTGGATGAGACGCTGGAGTGGCACATGACGCGCCTGCGCGAGGAAACAGTTAACATGGACCCCGAACGGGTACCGATTTTTGACGGCGTGTTGCCGTGGCAGGAGGAGACGGAGCGAGAGCGCGCCTTGGCCCAAGAGCTTTGGGGCTTGGCGTATCGCCCGTCTGGCTTGTGGGAGCGCTTGGGTTGGCATCTGCTGTGTCGGGATGTGCGTATGGTGAAAGCGTGGCATCCGGATATCGTGGCGCGCATTGGCTTGTTGAACGGGTGGAGATATTCGCCGGAGGGGTGGCATATTGGGACATATACGAGTTGGCATACGGCGTATGGCATGCAGGCGGACGGACGATGGTGGTGGACCGATTATCCGGTGATGACATGGGTGCCGGCGGGTTATGCGGCGGCGGCGCAATACTTTGAAGGAATAAGGGATGCAGGTTGCATACGCTGGCTGGCAGAGCAGGCATTAGAAGCTGAGGACCGCATGCGATTTAAGGTGTGGGATTGGGGAACGCCGTCGGTGCTGGTCGCGTATTGGCGGCGCGGTTATAGTATGGCGACGTGGCGGGCGCATATGGATTTGTTGAGTCAGCTTCCCGTTAAAGGGCTTGAGCCGTTAACGGATTCGACCTATTATCGACGGTTGCTGATGCCGGTGGGGGAGGCGACCTGGTCGGAAGACGCTGTGCGTACGGAGCTGTATGAAGTGTACGCGAATGTGGCGAACTTGCTGCGGTTTGTGTAGCGACCGCGGAAAAAGAAAAGGGGTGAAAGGAGGAAGAAAATGCTGCGAGGGGTGACGGGATTAGCGATGACGGCGGCGATGGGATTGTCCGCGTCGGTCGCGACGGGGGGAGCTTATCATATTGATACGGTGACCGCGAATCGCATTGTGCTCAAGGCGGGGATGATGACGATTTTGACCCAGCATGTGGCGGGGTGGCACGGACAGCTGGTTATTGTGAACAAGCGCGGGATGCGCTGGGTGAATGCGCAGGATACGGGGACGTGGGCGGTCGGGATTGAGCGGCGGACGCCGGGGACGGAAACTTTTACTGGCGAAGTGGTGCAGCATGGGCGGGTGGTGGCGCGATCGGTGCCGATTGTGGTAAAATGGCAAGCGGCAGCCAATGGGACGAGCTGGAGCTTTGGGGCCACCAGTGGGCCACAAGCGGCGTCATTGGCGTTTGTGCCGCCGGCGACGGCGCGGCAGGGGGCGTTAGTGGAGGACTTGGGGGCGTATGGGGAGACGCACGGCTGCTACTCGGGGTCTGTGGTGGGGGAAAACTTAGCCACGCGGAAATCGCTGTATCCGAACTGGTATCAAGGCGTGGCGTGGGGTGTGAAGAATCCGCAAATTCGTTGGGCGTTTACGTTGCCGCCGACAGGCGTGTATTCGATGCAGTTAACGGGGTATTGGGCGGCGACATGTGCAGCGGCGCACGCAAATTTTGATCAAGCGAAAGCGTATGCGCCGACGTTTGTATTTGGTGCGCCGGGGAATCGGCATGGCGTGGCGGGGTTGTATCGATTAGGCGAGTGGATTATGGTGCGGAATGTGCCGCCCTTGGCGCCGGTATGGTTTGCAGAAGGGCCCGGAACCAATCGTGTGCGGTGGTCTACGGTATTGGCGAATGCTGCGGGTGTCGAGAGCATTCCGGCGTCGCGGGTGGGGGCGTTGGAAATTTTGGCGGGGACGGCACTGGTCTATACGAACATTGAAAGCTGACCGTGCGACCGGGAAAAAAGTAGAGGGGTGAGAGGAGTGAGGAAGAGTGGCCCGGAAAATGACGTACACCATTTTCCACACGACGCGCCCTTTGGGAGAGTCGTGGACGGAAGGGCGGGATAGGCGCGCCGTGTTTGTCGATGCGGCGCCGCTAGCGGGGGCGGAGCGGGACGAGCGGGAGCGTGCATTGGCATTGCGAGCGGAGGGTTGGGCGCCGTTGATTAATCCGGGGGTGCAGTTACTCCGAGCCGCGGGTATTGACGTGACACCGAAAATGATGCTACCCGATGTGACGCATCGCGTGCTGGTGGAGCATGCGTGGCGGTATTCGGCGACGATGGGGGATGCGATTCGGGCATATGAGGGCATCCATACTGCATACGGCTTTCCGAAGAAGACGACGTGGCGATGGACGGATTATCCACGAGCGCCTTGGGCGCCGCAATCCGCGGTGCGTGTGACGGAATTATTTTGGGGTCGCCTACCGGCAGGGCTGGTGCAGTGGCTGGCGCTGCAGCCGTTAGAAGATGCGGATTGGGATCGGCACCATGTATTGTTGGGGACGCCGGTGTTAGAGGAATACTGGCGACGAGGCTACAGTTTAGCACCGTGGCGGCGGCACGGCGATATTGCGGTTTTGGCGGAGCGGCATAAGCTGGTGAAGGGTATGGCCTTTCTGTGGAGCATGGCGCAAACGCCTTTGGGGCGTAATGAAACCCCGGAAGCGGTTGTATTGGCGGAGCTGGAAGAGCGGTGGGAGACGATAGAGCTGCTGGCCCAGCTGACCTAAGTGCGTGGCGGGGGGCCGACCGCAGAAAAATTAGAGGTGTGAAGGGAGGGAGAAAGGATGTACACCTGGACGATGGAGGTAGGCGGACAAACCCGCTATTTTACCGCGCCCACCGCGCAGCAGGCGCGTGCGGAATGGGAGCGCCAGCGGCAAGAGTTGTTTGCGACGGGGCAAAAGGCGACGTTGTCTTATCCGTTGGGGCCAAATGGCCAACCGGCTTGATCCGTTTGTGATACACTAGAGGAGGCGAAGCGATGGGGCGCGACGGAGAACTGAGTGAAGCCTTGACGGCGTACGAAGTGGCGTTGAGTCATTTCGATTGGGCGGATGAAGATTTACGCGATGCGGCGGCATTGGAAGTGACCGCGGCGGAGTACCGCCTGAATGCGCTGTTGGTGAAGCGGCGGGCAGAGCGGAGCAGTGCGATGGAATATGTGCCGATAGGGGGGTTTATGCTGAAAGTGTAGCGTGTCAGCAGCGCCACAGAAACGGCCCATAGCGCTATGCGCGGGGGGAACGCCATA
>JAKBXD010000121.1 GCA_021840785.1 Pseudomonadota bacterium | reverse complement strand
CCATTAAGTCCGTTCTCGGGCGGTAGCCGCTGATCCATTTGTTCGATCATCCAATCATAGGCTTGGCGAAAGTAACCCGAATCACCGTTTCCGAACCCGTTTGGGGCGAACGCAAAGTTGGGGTCGCTGACTAGCTGCCCCTCTCTGTCAAGTTGCGCAACCGCCTCGGGGTGCTGGGTTGTCCATAAGCGAATCCGTGTATCGGGATCGCAAGATCTAAGTCGTTCAATCTGGGCCACTGTGAGCGGGTGCGAAAACGAGAGAGGCTGTGGCTGCTGCACGGGAGAGATCGCAGGTTAATGTCTATGGGAATTGTACGGTAAATAGCCAGCTGTCACCAGGGCATCTATGGCGCAGGTCATGGACGATTTAAAGGATTCGCCGCTCCCAGCGCCCCGATTGGACCGCGTCCCAGAGCGCCCATTCGCCAACCACAACCACGCCATCCGGGTCTCCCGGCTCGGAGTCCAGGTCGCGCAGAGTGACCCCCTGGTGGCCGCGCGAGGCGACCACATACACGGCTCCCGTGGCCACATCCTTATAGAGCACGATGTCGTTGCCCATGACGATATTCTAAAAGAAGCGGCAGACAAAACGAACCCCGGAAAATGGCGGGTGTTCTGCGCTCGCGTGAAGCATTCCGGACGAAACCGCGCTAAGATGCTCCCCATAATTCAGCCCCGGACCACCGGGCGATGTGGCCACCTGAGAGCACTACATGACCACGATCCACGCTACCCTGGACGATCTCGCCCACACGGCGACTGATGCCCGCGACAAGGGCAAATGGGCGCGCTAGGACGCTAATGATTGGTTTGGTCTCCCATAGTATATCTTGGATCTGGTGAAACAGGTGCTTAGGGTGAGCGTGGAGCCCATGGGAATTGTGGAATGGGTTGCCATTCATTGGCATTTTATGGGCTAACGAGGATAGCGTACTAATGGGTGCATGTGCTCAACGTTATTGGTCAGCTCCAGGCTTCTGGTCTCGCTATGAACAGTAATGTTCCTTACATTGCCAAAGTGTTACGACTTTGGTCACGGTTAAAGAGGGCCAGGAATGCGTTTTTTAACAAGGGCCACGCATGGGCTTCCATTGGGGCAATTTTAATATCGGCATGTTCAGTATTTTATACGTGGCGCGCCACCACGGTTGATATTGCTGATAAGCAGTATCTGTTTTGGGACAAGATCAATTCGTCTTACAAAGCCCAGCAACACACATTGCAAGAATTATACCCTATGCTTTGGCTGAAATCTGTTAAGGCGGTATACATCAGCAGATATATCCATGGCGATACGTTATCTTGTCAGGCTTTTGCAGAGAGAGGTGGCCAAGAAAGCCACACAAGGAAAATAGGGCGCCCTTTACAGAGCGTAACCTCAATCGGGCTTACAAAATATGAGGATGAAGAGGAATCCACTCTGCAAACAACTACGCTAGAGCTGGGGTATCTTGCGCTGTCTCTACGCCCAAAGGGTTGGAATGAGTTCTTGGCAAACACGGCATACTCTTATGTGTGGTGGAATAGATTATCATGGGACACTATGCAACTATCGTTTTTCCCCAGCGTGTGGAGATGGAATTGTACTTCTAGCAGGAAACAATTGAAAATAAACAATATCAAAATAAGCAAAAAATCCGCGAGACGTTTTAGACGCGACATCAAGATCGTGTTCAGGTGGCTCCCGGTCATAAAAGGCGGAGAAACACCAAATTTAATCTCTATTATTTATCTGGAGAAACGTAACGTTTCCAGAAATGATCTTGGCAATAACACTGTTCATAAGTTTTATGGTGCTCAGCCGCTTTCCATAATGAACGATGATATATCAAAAATCTTATATATCATCTCAACGGTTTCTGAGAGCCATAAAAGCGGCAACAAATGATCGGCATCGATGGTGGCCCAGTTGCGGTCAATACCGAACGTGGCAAGAGACTTATGAAGCATACCGGAATACTGGTAGGATCGACGCAGGGTGCTGGCTACACGGTTTACCCCAACCGCCCTACCATATCCTCAGCCCTCAAATGGGTATACCGCTTCAGCATCTACAACGTCTTGTGGCCCGTAATGGCGGCCGCCTGCGTGGGGTTTAATCCCTTCTCAAAAGGCCTGCTGGCCGCTTCGTGCCGCAGATCATGGAAGGCCAGGCCCCAATGCCAGCGGCCTTGCAGACCCTCTCGATAGGCCGTTTGGGCCACAATAAGGCCTGGGAAATCGAATCTGTGCGCACATCGTAATGGCTTGTATATTTGGCCTAAGTCAGAGTCGCCCTAGCTGCATTCAGACTCTTCTCGCGACAACGTCCTTGCCGTTCCCCTAGCCTCCGGCTCTGCAAAAACCTGGCCACAGGACTTGCGCCTGACTAGTTACGTTGCCACGCCCTGCACTAACGCACGGCTCCAGCCGCAGCGGCGCGTTGGCGCTAACGTCGTCTGGAGGCGGCTGCTATGACGAACTAGCTACTTATAGTCCGTCGCCCGATGGTCATCTTCCTGGCATTGTTTAGCTATGAAAGCTAAGGGTGACTTGCTGGTCAGGTTCGGTGCAAAAGTACGTGCCCTCCGACGGGAAGCCGGGCTATCGCAAGACGCTTTCGCTGACCTATGTGGGCTCGACCGAACATATATCGGTGGAATTGAGCGTGGTGAGCGCAATGTTTCATTACGAAACATTGCGCTCATAGCCAAGGCCCTTAAGTCTTCTATCGCGGAACTCATGGAGGGCATTTAAGTGGCTGAAGATACTGTTGCACTGAAGAATTTTCTTGGGCATCTTCGTCATCACCTGAAGGGCTGGCAATCGAAGGTGGATAGTGATTTTGGCAAAGCTGGTTACGATGCGGAATTGGATGGGCTATCGCACGATCCTGTCTATTCAAAGTTTCACCTTGCAAGCGCTGAATACATTCTGATCCGGTTGATGGGTCGAATGAGCGTCTCTATTGGCCGAAGGTTGGGTGAGCTTTACGACAAGATTCCGCGTTTGGCTGCACAGGCACGTTATGGGCTGGAGCGTGACAAAGTTGTCGTGAAATTTCGTGGGCTAGAGCTAGACGTTGGCTTGGCCCTGGGTGACCTGTCAGACAAGGATGCGGTTCACCTGGTATCCACATGCAAGAAATATCTCGGGCTAGACCTAAAAAAGTACAAAGGGCTTGCAGTTGAGATTCGGTACAACTTTAACCCAAACGACAGCGCACGTCTTCGCAAAGATAAGCAGCTTGCCGCTTTTCTGAGTCATGAAGGGTATTTTCCTTTGTATTTAGTGTTTGCGGAGAACTCTCCAAGGCTTGGTGACGCGGTGGCCAGTTTAAAGCGTGCTGGTTGGCAGTTTTTGATTGGGCAACCGGCGCTCGAATTTATGGCGGAAGTCGTCGGCTTCGACATAAGCAGCGTCTTAGATCGACCCAAAGTCTCCAAGGAAATCCAAAGGGAGATGCGTACGCTCATGCAGAGCATAAAAAAATCCTATGCATACAAGCAGGCTAACATTTAGGGCGCATTGTCTGCAATCCGAGCTTTGGCAAAAACAATAGTCTCATGAAGTTCCTTTCCGCTGTTTCTGCGTCTTACTTCTTCATTGCCTAATAGCTCGAAACCTAGCTTGTCGAATAGCTTCGCCAGCAAATGGTCGGTTTCTACAAGTGTTCCCTTCATTCTTGAATTACCAACTACATATGCGCACACCGCGCCATTTGCGAGGCTCTTTTTTGTTTCGGCAATACTCTTGAATAAGTCGTCAAAATACATTGCTATATAATTCGACATCAGCAAATCACTTTTCCTAATACGATCGACGACGGCACCGACTACCGATTCGACAGCCCCGTGTGAATATTCATAGCATCCCTTCTGGTGTCGAGACGTAGCCGTTCCCCATGTCCCGCCAATAGTTTTGCAGTCCAAAGACGCGGCTTCTGTTGGCGTTGAAAACCACTGCATGAAATATAGGTGGGGTCTGGTATTCCAGACATAGCTATATCTATTTGGATACGGGGGCGACGTAATTACGAGACTTGCACGAAAGTCTCCCAGTTTGTCTGCTATCGATCTATTATCACCGAGATAAATCTTGGAGTCTGTACTGTGAGTCGTGACCGACAGCTCCCTGAGATCTTCAACTATCAGGGATGCAGCATTCCTAAAAAGGACTATCGGTTCGATGATATCAGAAGAGCGATCGACAAAGTGTAGCTGCAAACGACCGAGGGTTATATTCGCGGTGTCTAAGAGAATGCTCATCAGCGCCAATAATAATAAGTCTCTTTCGTCCGGATCACTCGCAGTATCTAGGATGGCGTGCTTTAAAATTAATAAGTCACGAAGCACGTCGGCGCGCCACCATCTGTATACGTTATGAATTGAGGGTACAGGGACACCGAGTTTTTCAGACAACTTCTCAGGTGTACAGGAAGCGTATTTCTTTGTCAGGGCAGTTGCGTTGCGAACTGCTGAGCTGAAATGATGTTCGAGTCTCTCGGGGTTAACGTGCCATTTAAGTGAGGTTCTTGCAGCAAAATGAAGCGCCGGGTTTATTTCGATACCTACGCACGGAATGTCGCGTAGCTGGCACTCTATGGGCGTTGTTCCACGACCAGAAAAAGGGTCTAATACTCGCGTTTCTTTGTTACCAAAACGGTCAAGAACATCTACCACAAGGTCCGGGGAAAAACTCGGTGTTAGCCGAAACCACCGGTGCGTCAGTTTTTCCTGACCGCCCTTGAAGGTGACAAGTTTCTGGTGGCGGTGGTTGACAGTGCGAGAGACTTCCGCCTCTTGAATGTCGAGACTTAGCTGGCCATTTGCTTTCCGGGCTGTACGTTCCAAAAGCTGTACCTCAAATAGGCTCTTTGATTGGTGACTATACGTACCGACTACTCATCGGTCAATGCACCAACAATATGCGGCATAACGTTTTCATGAGCAAAGAAGAACATGGCATCCCCCTGTTCGTTTACCCCAACATCTCCACCAGATCCTCGGCCCGCAGATGCGTATACCGCTTCAGCATCTGCAGGGTCTTATGCCCCGTGATGGCCGCCACCTGCATAGGGTTTAGGCCCTTCTCAAAAAGCCGGGAGGTCGCCTCATGGCGCAGATCGTGGAAGGTGAGGCCTTCAATGGCGGCCGCCTTGCAGACGCGCTCAAAGGCCTGGCTGATCGAATCGGGGCGCATGCCCCACACCCGGCCATCGAGGCGTCGTGGGAGCCCGTCCAGGACCGCCAGCGCGGACGTAGAGAGCGGTACCCGCCGGGGCGTCCCGGTCTTCGTTTCCGGGATCAGGAGCACCCGTGCCTTCCGGTCCAGGTGGTCCCAGCGCATGGCGGCGATCTCCCCGCGCCGCATGGCGGTTTCGATCGCCCAGGTGATGAGGGGGCCTATCTCCCCGCCGTAGACGGCAGCGGCGTCCAGGAGGCGGGCTTGCTCGTTGTCGGCCAGGCGACGATCCCGGGCGATCGCTTGTCGTGGCTTGCGCACGAACTCGGTTGGGTTACCTAACGACTCCATACCCCATTCACGGCGGGCCAAGGTAAACAGGTGGGAGAGGGTAACGATGTAGGCAAACACGGTTCGAGGACCGACACCCTCGGCTTCTTTGAGCTTGACGGCCGCTGCGATGTCTTTTCCCCGGATACTCGCCATAGATCGGTGTGCGAGCGGGAGCGCCGCCCACCACCGGACGATCGCGTCTTCGCCCTTGGTGTGCTTGTGGGCTACGACTTCCTTTAGGTAGCGCGCGAGGGCTTCGCCTAAGGTCGTGTCCTCGGCCTCGGAGCGCGAGACGAACACCCCGCGGTCCATTTCGCTCTCGATCTGTTTGGCCCATGCCTGGGCTCGGGTTTTGAGATCGAAGGTCCGGGCCATCTCGGGATAACCACTTTTCTTGATCCGGACTTGCCAAACCTTCCGACCCGAAGGTCCCG
>JAKBXD010000120.1 GCA_021840785.1 Pseudomonadota bacterium | reverse complement strand
GAACTCACCCAGGAGATCATCGAGGGACTGGGGGATTTTGGTCCAGCGAATGCCATCTTGTGTTCTATCCCTGGGGTATCAGACACCACTGCCCAGGCGCTCACCTAGCGCCGACACCGTCACCAACACCCTTTGGAGTCGAGACTCTAGTGGTCCTACGTGGTGTGTGTACCAAGGTCGCGAAGGAAAGCGGTTCGACCACCAAGACCAGCCACCATCGCAGAGCCAGCATCGAAGCCCAACCATCTCTGACTACCAGATTGCTCCACGTCAACCTTGCGCGCTCTGAACGCGGGGGCACAGTGCGCTCTACATCCCAGCCCGGGGGTTGAAGGTCGTCCATCCCAGTCGAGGCAAGATCCTGCACTGGGGAGTCAATCATGGAGGTTTCAGGGTATTTGAGGGGCTGTTGCTCGGGCCAACACTATCGTTAGGGTCATTAATTGGAGAGGTCAGATGTAGCGTGTGGAGGGTGATGCCGTAGTGGGAGTGACACGAGGAACGACGAGCGGCGATACGGGGTTCGTAGCGTCGCAGTCCTCTCCAGATGGCTCAGTCGATCCGGTGATTGAGGTTGTCGTTCGCCGCAACGTGGGCGTCCATACTCGGGATGGGACTCGCCTTGCGACCGACCTCTATTTCCCCGCTAACGCCGGCACGGAGCTGCAGGGACCATTTCCCGTCGTACTGGAGCGCACGCCTTATGGTCGCGCCCGACAGACCACGGTGGAGCTGGCAAGCCAACTCGCGCGTAAAGGATATGTGTTTGCGTCACAGGACGTGCGAGGGCGATTCGACTCGGCCGGTGAATTCGGGCTGTATATGAACGATCCTGACGAGGGCTCAGACGGCGACGACACCATCCGGTGGCTCGTCGCTCAGTTGTGGTGCGACGGGCGCGTTGCCACCTCCGGAGGCTCTTTCGCTGCGGCCAATCAGCAAGGCACCGCGCTGAGTCATCCCCCGGGACTGCGGGCGCAAGTCCTGCGAGATGCGGGAACCGACTACTACAGACGGGCACTACGCACTCACGGAGCGTTCAACGTCGGGCTCTGCTTGGTGTGGGTGGTCAACCAGGCCGCCGACAGCCCCAGAGCACTTGCACAGCCGGACATCGCTGCAGAACTCCAGCAGATGCAGCGTGACCTGCCTGCGTATGTCGCCCAATTCCCGCTACGCCGCGGCCAGTCCCCGCTGACACTGTTTCCAGTGTATGAGTCCCTGTTTTTCAGGATGTATGAGACGGCCGACGATACCGAGTTCTGGGATACCCCGACCTCAAGGCTCGCCGGTCGGCGGGACGATTATCCGACCGATGTTGCTGTGCTCATGATATCGGGTTGGTATGCACATCACGTGGCGGCTAACTTCACCAAGCTAACAGAACTTACCCCTCGTTTGCGTCGGCCAGTCAGTCTTATCGTCGGGCCTTGGGTCCATGACCCCGGCATGTTGGAAGCGACGACGGCTGGTGACGTGGACTTCGGCGCAGCTGCAGCGCGGTTCGGCCCTTGCGACGACCTCGTAGTGGCGTGGCTGGATCGGTACTTGCGCGGATCAACGGATGACAACAGCGACCGCATTCTCCCGCCTGTGACGTACTTCCGAATGGGAACCGGCGATGGCCACCGCACGGGCAAGGGGAAACTCTTTCGTGGCGGAGACTGGCAGATCACGGAACGCTGGCCCCCGGTGGATACGCGTCTCACGAAGTACTACCTCGGACCTGGTGGGACATTAGCGAGCGACGCTCCCACCGGAGGCGCTGGAAAGACACATTACGACTATGACCCGAGGTTTCCAAGCCCCGCAATTGGCGCCACAAATCTTCAAGAGGTCGGTCACCCTGCGGTCTTTCTTGCCGGACCACACGACCAACGCGCGCCGACGCTCTTTCTTGGAACCACCGACACCCGGGGATTCCTCGGCGAAAGGGCAGATGTCCGGGTCTTCGAGACAACGCCCCTTACCGCGCCTCTCGAAGTGACGGGTTCTGTGAGGTTGACGCTGTGGTGCGCATCTTCAGCACGCGACACTGACTTCGTCGGCAAGCTGATCGATGTCTATCCACCCAGCGCAGACTACCCGGAGGGATACGCGATGCTCTTGTGCGAGGACATCTTGCGTATGCGATACCGCGACGACCGTCCCATCGGGGAGCTCATCGAACCGGGAAGGATCTACGAAGTGCAGATCGACCTTGGTCCGACGAGCAACCTTTTCAAGGTCGGGCACCGGATCCGACTCGATATCACGAGCTCCAGCTTCCCCGAGTACGATCCGAACCCCAATACCGGCGAGCCGATGGGCCGCCATACACACACTTTGGTGGCGTATCAGACGATCTACCACGATACGGATAGGCCATTGTGCCTAATCCTTCCCGTCCGCCGGATAGACGACGGTGAGTCTCGGACACTGGCCGCAGGACAAATCAAGACTAAATACGCGTTCTTGGAGGAGACGCTGCGGTGAAAGTAACAAGTCCCGGACAGGAGTCCATGCGACCGTCAGGACAAGCCGTTAGCGCCTTGTCGCCGAATGGCCGCTATGCCGCATGTGTGGTAACAAGTCTGGGGGGTGTTAGAAGTGCGCATCCATGGATCCTTGCGTGGGGGAGGCTGCTTACTGTCGGTGCGCTGCTGTCAGACCGCGGCAGTGCTGCCAGCGGCCGACCTGGTTCGGCCAAGTCCACCGGTTCGGCGGCGAAGCCTGGTATTGTGACCTTCGCTGTTGGTAGTCCATCCGCGATCCTGCACACGGGCATGGACGCATCCTTCGCCGGATACAACGTCGTCGGAGATCTTTACGATCCACTGGTGACCTTCAACCAGACAGGGAAGGTGGTCTTGGACCTCGCCACTATCTGGACGGCCACCGTTAACTCGGGCACCTGTCATACCCGCACCGGGGTCACCTGCTCCGAGGGGATCACTCTCACTCCCGCCGATGCTTCTGGCCGGTTGGTAGTAGGGTCCCGAAGGCCCGACGCGAGCAATGGCCTACCATTTTCCCGTAGTCGAGAGCGCTGCGGGCGTTATGAACTCTAGCATCGAAACTGACTGGTCCGCGGTCGGCGGGAACGCGAACCTTGTCTCTCAACCCACCGCGACGCTACCGCTGGGTGTCCTACCACTCTTTGAGTTCGGCTGGCTGCACAGGCTCGACGCGATTAAGGGGCATTTCTGCAGACATCGAGGCCAGCGCCGCTCCGCAACTGGGCTGGAGTCGACGGATAGACGGGATAGTGGCTTGATTCTGGGACCACCTAGGGGAGGCGCCATTAGCCATAGCTAAACCGTTTATTGCCGCAGACAAACAGTAAGATCCTGGAGAGAAAGGCCGTGATGAGGAAAGTGAAGTTAGGGTGCGCATGCGCGCGAGTCGGCATAGAGGGTCGTTCGATCATCGCTGATTTGGGCGAGTGGAGCCGGAGAATTGTTGGTGAATCATGCGCGTCCAGGTAGACGGCGGCGAGATCGGCTACGACGAGGCTGGCGAGGGCCCTGCGATGATCTTTTCGCACGCGGGCATTGCCGATCGAAGGATGTGGAAACACCAGTTTCGTGACCTGGCGACCGATCACCGGGTGGTCTGCTACGACTGGCGGGGTCGTGGTGAGTCCAGCAGTGCCCAAGGCGATGTTGTCCACCACCGAGACCTGCTGGGTTTAATGGACGCGTTGGATATCCCCACTGCTCACCTGGTGGGTTGCTCAATGGGAGGGGGATACGCCTTGGAGGTCGCTCTGGTGGCGCCAGAGAGGGTACGGTCGCTCACCCTGGTCTGTTCGGGGCTGCCGGGTCATGTCTGGCCACCGGCGATGATCCGTGAGGTAAAGGAGCAGGTGCACCGCTCGGTGCCAGTGGATCGACTGGGGGCCTACCAGTCGCACACGTCAGATCGCATCAACCCGGAGGACGTCGCCGCTATGGCCGAGGCACAGGCCCGTTACATGGTTGCCGGGCCGAGTCGGGACCCGGCGCAGGTTGACCCGGAGGTCTGGCAGCTGGCTGTGGACATGCTATACAGGGTCTTCGAACGGCAATGGACGGACAGGCCAGTCGTCGAAAGACAACTCGAACCACCCGCGGTTGGCCGCCTGGGAGAAGTAAGTGCCCCCACCTTGGTCATCAACGGCCGAGACGACGTACCCTGGATCCAGGATGTCTCAGATCTGTTGAGTGAGAGGATCCCTCGTGCACGCCGCCTTGACATTGCCGACACCGCCCACCTGCCCCCTCTCGAACGTCCAGCCCAAGTCACGGAGGCGATTCGAAGTCACTCTTTGGCGACTGAGCGTAGTAGAGAAAGTTGTAGCAATCCGTGCGAAGATGGCATTTGAGAACCATGGTGCATGGATTCAGCTCGTCGCGACAGCTTTAGGATGCGGTCATGGAAACTCCTCACGAGGCGATGACCCTCGCCGAGAGGCTGCTCGACGGCTTGAAGCGAAGGTGGCCGCATGCCTTGAGGATCGCGGCAAGGGCCGAGGAGCTTGCCGCGATCCCCTTTTGATGATGTCTTCAAAGGCGAAGTCCTGGTCATGGCCCCTTGGCTCCAAGGTATTGGCTACGGCGCAACCCTCGCCAAAACTGGGTTCCCTCATCTTGGGGAGCATCACTCTACATGGAACGGCATAATATCCTGAATCACTCACGCGATTTCCATGCCAACAAGGGTTTGTCGGGCGTTGGCGCATTTTAGATACGTACCGCTGCATACATGTGAAGGCCGACATTGGGAGATTCGCTCATGAGATTCCACTTGGTGCATATGTATGTGCATGCCAATGTTGGACAAGATTATCGGTAGCACCACACGGAGCGGTCTTGGGGCGCACGGCACAAAGGAAGAACTGGTGGCGTCGATCCAAGAGTTAAGCGATGCTCAGGCTCCCGGGGGCCGGCAGCGGCTATACGATGCCCAAGCCCAGCTCTTTGTCCAGAACGCGGGTCTAATCATCAAGATCGCCACTCGCTACTGCCGGGGCAAGGCGCTCACACCAGACGAGACCTCCGAGGTAATGATGGGCGTCTTCGTAGCCGCGCGTCACTACGACCCAGAGCGGGGCAAATTCTCATCGTGCCTGCCTTGGTACATCCAGTCAGCTCTACAATGCGAACACGCTTTCACCCACGACCGTAGTCAGTCGGTGTACGCGCGGGCAACGGCGAAGTTGAATAACGCAAGTCGATACTCACGACCGGACGTGGAGTCGGCAGCGAACATCCTGCGTCCCGCGGCCCGACTCTCGTTTGAGGATAATGGGCTGGCTAACACGCTAACTGACCACTTGTCGGCAGAAGAGGTGGTTGTCTCGGGCATCGAGGAGACCTCGGCAGCCGAGAAGCGAGATCGTCTTCTGGCCTGTGTGTTCGAGGCAGTCGAGGGCTTGAGCGAGAAGCGACGGACGATTCTCACCCTGCTAATTGAACCGCGAGGCGCCAAGGATGATCTCGGTATATCCTCGACACGCGCCATAGCAATGCAGCTTCCCATGCCAGAGGGCCGGGTCGTCGAGGAGACGCTCAAGATCGTTTTGGCGATACGGCGCCAACTGACGGAGAGGGAGCCGGAACTGTGTTCGGTGAGGTGGGCAGCCGATTGCAACCACCGATCTGGAGGAGGGATTCGTTCTTAACCTCTTCGGAGAGCCGGTACGGGCGGTGCACCGAAAACATTCCAGACGGTACCTCCGGTAGAGGTGGAGGTCTCCTGGCAATACACGGGAACTCAAACTCCCTCGACTGCTTAAGTCGCGCGCGGTTGTCTGCTGCTTGGCGTGATACGGATTTTGTGGGAACCGGGTATCTTTACCACATTCGCGCTACCCCTGGCCCTGCGGGTTCCAGATCAGTGGGCGGAGACTGACCTCGAGCGGGGTGGCTGGGCAGCACCAGAGTTCGCGACAAACGTTATTGTGTGGGAGTCGT
>JAKBXD010000119.1 GCA_021840785.1 Pseudomonadota bacterium | reverse complement strand
TCTGCATGGCGGCTACCTGGCCATCCGACGAGGGCACTAGAAAACTCCGCTTCCCCGCATCGTTCGATAACCCCACGCCGCGAATCACCCCAAGAATGGGATCGCCGGCACGCACCGCGTCATCCAGGCGTTTGAGCACGACCATGCCGGCCCCTTCGGACACCACGAGGCCGTCCGCACGCCTGTGAAATGGCCGACTTTGACCACTCGGGCTGCTCGCTGTGAGCGCGCGAAATCCACTGTGCAATAGTAGCGGGTCAGCAGCATTGACGCCGCCGGCCAACATGACGTCCGCGCGACCTAGATGCAGCCAGTCGCATGCCAGCTTGATGGCATAAAGAGACGACGCACACGCCGCATCCAGTGCCAGCGCGCCCGCGCCCAGGCCAAGCGCGTCGGCGACAACCTTCGCGGGCAAACCAGACATGAAACGATTGCGCGGGTCGGGCGATGGGCCGACAGCGGCCTCCCTTAGCCCCGTCACACCCAGTTGCCGCTCCAATGAGTCGAGCCATACCGCCTCGGCAAAACGCGCGAAACGGCGAGAGGGCAGCGACAGATTGCCGACGATTACGCCGGCCCGGTCGGACTTCACCCGTGGATCCATCCCCGCCTCTTCGAGGGCGGATCGGGCCGAGTACAACAGCCATTGCACGAGCCTGTCAAAGCGCAGGATCTCGTCCGCTGGCACCAAAAATCCATCCGCCCGAAACACGTCATCGAAACCACGGACATACCCGCCTCGCGTGGACCAGCCGTCAACGCCCGACCACTGACGGATAGCCTTCGCCGACAAGCGCCAATCTTTCTCCGAGGCTTCCGACAGCACATCCCGCTGGGCCCTGAGATGATCCCATAGTTCCCCGACAGTAAAAGCACCGGGCAGAACCAAGCCTTGGCCGATGATGGCGATACGGGGGAAGTTCATGTCTCTACACACTCCTGACCTGAGACGAATCCAGGGAATGAAAAGGGGTTAAATCCGTGGCCGTAGCGACAATCTCGACGCCCTCCCGGACGCCAAAAACCTCGTCAAGGAAAAACGTCCGGCCCTCTTCGACAGACAGAAGCGGCACGCCCCGCGCCTCAAAATAGGCTTTTAAATCGGGCGTCACCATGCCGCCATCCCAAGGTCCCCACCCAATCGCCTTCACGTTGCAACCGGTTCCCCTGCGCAATTTCTCACTCCAAGCCACTTTGTTTAGCACCTCATTCGCCATGGCATAGTCACACTGACCGACATTCCCGCTCCTGGCTGCGATGGAGGAGAAGAGGCACAGAAAGCGCAACGGATGATCCTTGGTGGCCGCCAGAAGAGCCCTTAGCCCCAGCACTTTGGTCCCAAACACCCGGTCGAACTGATCCATGGTTTTCTCAACAATGGCTCGGTCGGCTAGGACGCCCGCTCCGTGCACGACGCCTTCAATGGGTCCCCACTCGTTCCCCACCTCGTTCAGAACTTCAGCCAACGCCCCTTCATCCCGCACATCGACCGAGATGTAACGCGCTTGCACCCCAACATCTTTGAGTTCGGCCAACAGGCCCGTGATCTCGCGCGTCCTCTGGATCGAACGGGCCATTGCCGTGAGATGCCTCGGCGAGGGATTCTCCCCCTGCTGCTTCAACTCCCGGAGCAGTGCGCGCTTGAGGTCCGCATCCGTCCGGAGACCTTGGCACGCCTCGGGCACTTCTCTAAGGGGGGTCCGGCCCAGCAGCACGAGCCGCGGCTTGGCGTAGCAGGCAAGGGCTCGCACCACCTCGGCCGTCACACCACCCGCTCCTCCCGATACGACAATGACCGCCCCTTCCGACAGATCATTGACTCGATCCGTCTTTTGGGAAGCGAGTTTCCCCGTCACCGTGCGTCGGATTCGGTCCTTAGCAAAGCCCACTTCCACGTCAGGCCCTCCGTTCCATAGTTCGCCGAAAATAAGACTTGCGATCGAACGTGGCTCCTCACCATCACCCATGATGTCGATAGCCTTTACCGCCACGGTCGGCCACTCAAGCCCCGCAGTCTTGACCAATCCCGGCAGCCCACCGCTCCATGCTCGTATCGCATCACCA
Organism: Pseudomonadota bacterium; assembly: GCA_021840785.1. The sequence goes on along the minus strand of JAKBXD010000119.1, from coordinate 3,920 downwards.
CCCGAGAGTCCAAACTGACCACCTGTGTCCTGAACGGTCACCAGGATGCCACCGTTTTGCGATAATTCCGGTCCGACTGCCTTCACCCACGCGAACGCCTCACGGTTGAGAGCCATCGCATCATCGATACTCGATACGGGACGCATCCCGCCGAGATAAATCAGTCCCGAACATACCCCACGAGCCGGATCGTCAACCTTGTCTTCGGCATGGACAACCCTGGCGGAAAATCCCACGTCGCGCAGCATTTCCGCCAGGCCCGCGCCCACGCCATCGTCATGAGTCGCAATCACGATAGGGATCTGGGGATCAACCGTCTCCAAGATAGATGGTCCCGTAGCCTCGGACGGGGAACATTGCACGACGTACCGATGAAGCGGAGGGGCCAATGGTCTTAGGTCACTTCGTGCTTTTTTTTTACGCTCTCTTTCAGATAATCAACCACTTCTCCCAGGGTTTGCAGGAGTGCCATTTCCTGGGGCTGTACCTCCATATCACCAGCAATCTGGTCCTGCATGGCAGACATAATTTCGACCCGTTTAATGGAATCAATCCCTAGATCCGCTTCCATAGCCATGTCCATTTCAAGCATTTCGACGGGATAGCCGGTCTTCTCGGCCACCACGCGCAACAACAGGTCCTCCCATGATCCCGCCGTCGACGGAGCCACCGGTGTTGCGGTTACAGTCCCAGACGGTTGTCGTGTTGCCGCGGGTTCCGATTCGACGGGCCTGAACGGCACCGCGTCTGCATCCGGCCGTGACGATGGCTCAACGCGGCTCGTTCCAGCACCCGCCAACCGATTCGCATTCCCATAGACGGGGCCGGATAGGCTTTTCTGGTCCGTGAACCAATCGTCCCCATCCTCCTGCCAAGTCGACGCCTGATCATCGAAAGCCCCATCGGAAGGGTCATCACTCCACGCCACCACCCCCTCGGACTCCGCCGCATCTCCGGGCTCGATGCTCCAAATGGCGGGTGCTGACGCGGGCATGGGCGTCTCAGCCAACGGCTTGGGAGCCATCCCTTGCATGGTCAGAAACGTGTTCTCCGCCGCCTGCAAATAAGCGGTATGGCCAGCAAGCAACGCTTGCTGGAAAGCTAAATGGGCCTGCGTGACCTGGCTGTGCAGCACCTCGTAGGATCCGGCCGAAGGCGCGTTTGTACGGGTCGATCCCGTTCTCCTCGACATCGCCAGAGACTGCCGATCACTCATCTGTCTGTTCCCCTCCATTTGTCTGTGCGAATCTGTGGCTCCTGCCGAACCCTTCGTGATCCGGGTGGATCCTTGCCTGGGCGCTTGTTCCTGCCGCGTTGCCGTAGTCTTGTCACCAGCGGGTGTAACGGAAGGGTAAGGCCGCCCGTAATTCGTGCCATTAATATAGACGGCCGTCGGTTTCGGCTTCGCGGGTGGATCGGGGCGCTCATAATGCGCCCACAGTCTGTCGAAATCCAGTGTCACTCCCGTGACCACCAATCGAGCCAAGGCATGCCATAGGGTGGTCACACCGTTGTGCCCCTTGCGATCAAGACACACGGTCGTCACGGCTTCTCCGCGATACGATTGGTTCACGAGTCCGGTCAGCGTTGCACCGGGTCCAACTTCGATGAAGGTGCGCACCCCGTCTTCGACCATCGCCTGAATCACTTGTTCAAACAACACAGGGCTTTGAATCTGGTTCGCCAGCAACTGGCGAAGGTCAGGCACCGAATCAGGATATACTTGCCCTGTGACGTTCGCGTAAACCGGGATGTTCGGCACGGTGATCTCGGTATCCTCAAGCGTGTTCAGGAAAGCTGGAGTTGCTGCCGCCACCAGCGGCGAATGAAACGCGGTCGCCACGCAGAGCCGCTGGAACTGGATGCCGTTAATTTGCAGCTTCTCCTCCAACCGCTCCAAATCGGACACAACACCGGATACGACGTGCTGCTGAGGACTATTGTGGTTTGCCACCACCAGCGACAGGTCCAACTCGCCTATCCACTGTTTCACTGTGTCTTTGTTGCCAAACACTGCTGTCATCGCTCCGGCGATGTGCGACCCGGCCGCCATCAATTCGCCGCGCTTACGCGCCAGGGTTAGCAGGGTGTCTCCATCGAAAGCGCCGGCGGCCGAGAGTGCCGTCAGTTCCCCCAAACTGTGACCCGCCATGCAGTCCGCCTGGACACCTAAACTGTGAAGCAACGATAGATTGGCCAGAGACGTGACACCGATGGCCGGTTGCGCCCATTCGGTCATCACCAACCGGCGGTTCTGGGCGTCCCGCTCATCATCAGTGAATACAGGAACCGGATAGACTACACGGTGCAAGTCAGTCCCATCGAATTCGCGGGAACCCAGACCATCCCAAACCGCCTGCGCCTGAGCAAACGTCATCGTAACCTCTTGACCCATGTTCACGAATTGGCTTCCTTGCCCCGGAAAAAGAAAAGCAATTTTGCCCGGATGCTGATCGCATCCATAGTAAATTCCTTTGGGCGACGACCAGGACGATACGGACTCGTCCAGCGCACCAAGCGCCGTCTGGAGCTTCTCTTCCAAATCGCCATAAGACTCAGCAACTACGGCCAATTTCGCGGATAAAGCGTGATTGAAATTCGACTGCAACTGGCGGGCGCAAGCAATCAACGCGACATCGGACTCGCGGTCTCCCAGTTGCGCAAGGCAGTTCGCGACGTTAGCCCGTAAGTCCGCAGACGAATCCGCCGACCAAACAAACAAGTGAGATGACTGCGTATAATACCGCGACGCCTGATTCTTTCCACGATATTCTTCGACGGTCACATGGAAGTTGCTGCCGCCAAAACCGAACGCGCTGACTGAAGCCCTTCTCGGGTGCTTCCGATTGCGAATCCAGGGTCGCGCCGCCGTGTTCAAATAGAACGGGCCGTGCTCCAGGTCTAGCGCGGGATTCGGCGTGTCCACTTTGATGGTTGGCGGCAGCACTTTGTGGTGCAGTGCCATGATGATCTTAAACAGACCGGCCGCGCCCGCGGCGGACTTGGTGTGGCCCACTTGGGACTTCACGGTACCGAGGGCACACCAAGGAGACTCATCGGGCTGCATAGTGAAGACACTCCGCAACCCTTGAATCTCGGCGGCATCTCCCGCCTTGGTCCCCGTGCCGTGTGCTTCGACCAATTCGACCGTCCTCGGATCGTATCCGGCTTCCTCGTAGGCACGGGCGAGCGCCTTCGCCTGGCCCTCCGGGTTCGGCGCATACACACTCTTGGCAAATCCATCCGAGGAACTTCCGAGGCCTTTGAGAACCGCGTAAATTCGGTTCCCGTCGCGCTCCGCATCTGAAAGGCGGCGCAATGCCAATAAACCGATCCCTTCGCCGAGGAGTGTTCCGTCCGCATTGCGGGAAAAAGGTCGGCAGTCTCCTGCCTGGGACAAGGCCGGCGTTTTGCTGAAACACATGTAGGTCAAAATATCGTTTAAGGTGTCCACGCCACCCGTGATGGCCAAGTCGGAACTGCCAATCTGCAGTTCCCGAACACTCATCGCGATAGCGGACAGTGAACTGGCACAGGCTGCGTCGACGACGCAATTCGTACCGCCCAGGTTCAACCGATTGGCAATCCGCCCGGCTACCACGTTTCCCAACAACCCGGGAAACGTACTTTCCTGCCAGGGAACGTACATGCCGTTTACCCGTTGTCGTGTCGCTTCAATCTGGCTCTGGCTCACACCCGATTCACGAAGCGCCTTTTCCCAGATCGGGGATTGCAATCGCCCGGCCATTTCACTCAGCAATTCAGACGCCGACGTGACCCCCAAAATGACGCTAATTTTGTCCCGGTCCAATTCACGAAATTGACCCTTCCGAGCATCCTCCAAGACCTGTTTCGCGACAATCAGCGCTAACAACTGACTCGTATCCGTCGCGGGCAGATTGTTGGGAGGCAGACCGAAT